>NZ_JANQDF010000043.1:0-36582 GCF_029891675.1 Anabaenopsis tanganyikae CS-531 | reverse complement strand
CTGATAGCATTGAGTATTGCTTGTATGGCATCATGACATGAGCGCCCTGGTCTAAATCCGTATGAATTAGGTTCAAACTTGGCTTCCCATTCTGGCTCTAAAGCTAGTTTGACAAGCGCTTGTAATGCCCTATCATACATTGTAGGTATTCCTAGAGGTCTTTTCTCATCCCTTCCAGGTTTGTCTATCCAGACTCTTCTGGTTGGTTTGGGTTTAGACCCTATTTTTAACTCTTCTACCAATTCCAGTCTTTCATTAGGTGATAAAGCTTTCACTCCATCTACCCCTGCGGTTTTCTTTCCTTGGTTATCTTGAGTTACCCTACGTGTTGCCAAAGCTTTGGCTGACCAGGATTTCATCAGCACCTTTTGGAGTCCACGAACAACCTTGACATTACCACGGGCTGAGGCTTGATAAATTCGTTTTTGGATTTTGTAAACACGACGTTCTAACTGTTTCCAGTAAATCGTGTTCCATTCTACCGTAGTCTTTACACTCGTTTTAGACATAATTCCTACTTGAGACTTTATCATCCATATCACCGTGAATCTGTCAGCATATCTTAGGCATTACCCTAAGCGTTCGCTTCTGACTCAATCTTCCCCACTTGCAGCATCCGGTTAGCACCTACTTTTAGATTCGACCTTCTAAAAGAGCTAACAAGGGGGTTACTTCGTTCCGTGTGTCCATTCTGTGTACCTTTAGAGTGATGCTATACGCCGGGTTTATCGGAAGTGCGTAACGGTCTAACATAAAATAGCCGTTTCCTTATCCTTTACCTTTTGGTTCCAGCCTGTCAGCCTTATTTGGCTTGGTTATCTATTTACGACGCTTCAGACACATCTTGGGATATCTTACTCGTGGGTACTTTGCTTGGCGTGTACCAGGTTAGGCTACCAGTAGGAACGCCTTTTCTCCCTGCTTTACAGATTGATGGCTAGTCGCTACCATAAGGGAGATGCTGTCACCCTTGCACCTAGGGGGTAGGATTCACACCTACATGAACACGCAGTTGTAAGAATCTGGTTTTCACCAGCCTTACCTTCCGTCCCTGAGCATTTCTACTCATTTAGGAAGAACGAATCGCACTTACATCTATAGAATAACTTTATTTGGTATTTATAGAAGTAGAACCTGTGACTGACAACGGTAAACATTCTTAGCTCAGACAGGCTTTGTACATAGTTCAGAGTAAGAAGAGATTGATTTTGTTGTAACGCACCATTTTTTAGTCCTTCAACGAGAGAAAACTAGATGCTGAATTTAGTTTCAGCTAACTGGGAAAGTGTTAGCACTGAACCAGTTAAGCAAAACCGGATTATTGCTGCTATTGACATGGGAACAAATTCTCTGCACATGGTAGTAGTAAAGATTGACCCGACCTTACCAGCTTTCAGCATTATTGCCAAAGAAAAAGAAACTGTCAGGCTGGGTAATCGTGACCTGACCACTGGAGAACTCAAACCAGAAAACATTCATAAGGCTATTACCGCACTCAGACGCTTTCAAGAAGTCGCTAAAACCGCCAATGCTGAAACAATCATAGCTGTAGCCACAAGCGCTGTGAGGGAGGCCCCCAATGGTAGAGATTTTTTACACCAGGTAAAAGAAGAATTAGGCCTAAGCGTTGACTTGATTTCTGGTCAAGAAGAAGCCCGTCGCATCTACTTGGGTGTACTTTCGGGGCTGGAATTTGATCAGCAACCCCACATAATCATTGATATTGGTGGCGGTTCTACAGAGTTGATTTTAGCAGATAGCCAAGAAGCCCGCACTCTGAGCAGTACAAAAGTCGGCGCAGTACGACTCACCAGTGAGTTAATCACCACCCAACCCATCAGCGATGTCCAGTTTCAATATCTCCAAGCCTATACAAGGGGAATTTTA
Source organism: Anabaenopsis tanganyikae CS-531 (assembly GCF_029891675.1). NCBI lineage: Bacteria > Bacillati > Cyanobacteriota > Cyanophyceae > Nostocales > Nodulariaceae > Anabaenopsis > Anabaenopsis tanganyikae. The sequence goes on along the minus strand of NZ_JANQDF010000043.1, from coordinate 34,695 downwards.
GAACGTTCTGTTGAGGATGTATTAGCAAATATCCATCCTGGGGAATCTCCCCGTTTAGTGGGAACCTCCGGGACGATTGAAACCCTGGCGATGATTCATGCGCGAGAAAATTTAGGTATTCTTCCCTCTACCCTCAATGGCTACCAATTCACCCTCAAGGATTTGCGGGTTTGGGTAAATCGGTTACGCAAAATGACCAACTCAGAAATATCTATTATCCCCGGTATGCCAGATAAGCGGTCAGAAGTGATATTGGCTGGTGCTGTCATCTTACAGGAAGCTATGACTTTGTTAGGTGTAGATTCAGTCACCTTGTGCGGACGCGCCCTCAGAGAGGGGGTAATTGTAGATTGGATGCTATCCCACGGTTTGATTGAAGATAAACTGCGCTATCAAAGTTCCATACGCCAGCGGAGTGTTCTCAAACAGGCTGACAAGTATGATATCAATTTGGAACACAGCGATCGCGTGGCCTTATTTGCCTTAAGTTTATTTGACCAAACCCAAGGAAAGTTACACCAATGGGGAGCCGCGGAGCGACAACTGTTATGGGCGGCGGCTTTATTGCATAATTGTGGGCATTATATCAGCCATTCGTCTCATCACAAACATTCTTACTATTTGATTCGCAATGGTGAATTACTCGGCTACACTGAAACCGAAATTGAAATTATTGCCAATTTAGCCCGTTACCACCGCAAATCACCCCCCAAGAAAAAACATGACTATTACCGTAACTTGGTTAGTAAACAGGATCGACAAATCGTCAACCAACTCAGCGCCCTGTTGAGAATAGCCGTTGCACTAGATCGGCGACAAATTGGTGCGATCGCTCGCGTCCAATGTCTGTATAATCCCGGTAAAGGAGAGTTACAGATGTTACTATTTCCCTCTGAACCTGATGATGACTGTTCTTTAGAACTTTGGAGTATAGATTATAAAAAACCAGTTTTTGAAGATGAGTTCAATCTAAAATTGGTACCTCTTTTACAATCGTCTCATTTTTCCCGAATATAGTTTACAGAAGATATTTTTGTGCGTTAAACTGATTTAGCGCACCTACCAATCCATCTCAGGGAACACCAGAAAATCAATGTTTCATCTGGTGTAAGTTTATCATTCAACCTTGGGCATTGCACTCAGATATCAGTCTAAATCCCTCCCCCTCATGTGTGAGGAACGGGTAAAACCAGCAGGGCATCACCAGAAATTATTGAATATTTTTAATCTGAAAGTCAATCCCTCAAGACAATAACTTTGTCATAGAGGTGAAGATGAACTGCTTCCACTGAGTTTGGATACATCAAAAATACTTAGTAAACTGACCCTTCTGAACACCCTTCAATGAGACTTGTGGTTATGGATAGAAGTAGACCAAACTTAGAAGAAGTCCTCGCTTATCTAGAAGCTGAAATGGATGAATATAATCAACAGTTCTATACAGAACCAGATAGGAATAATCAAGTGGTATCTAGTATGAATCGAGATTTGGTAGAACGTTATGAACTGGGTACAAATGAAGAATATTCTCAAGAACTAGATGCAGAACTTGAGCTAAAATAACCGAAATCGAATAAATAGGTTAAACACATCATATTCTGCTAATCATCGGCAGTATTTATGCAATTTCTAATCAGGGCTGCTCTACTACTTCCAATTTAATTTCTTTGGGAATAATTTTTAGGAATAACTGAAATTTAGCCTCAGCTATTTAAGGATAAGATATACAATCCCAGTTATTCATGTGAATCACCCAATTAGGTATTTACAGCACTTTTAAAGTAAATAAAGTACACACCTTAAGATCATAAATATTGTGGGGTGGGCATCGGTGCCCGCCCTTGTGTTCCTCACTCACATAAAATGCGCTGTATTTACTAAAGATAAATAATTCAGCCTTTATTAATATATTTATTATTGAGTAGAGTTTAATAGTAGTTAAACCCTGCTCAATAACTGTTTCTTAGAGAGAAAAATTCTTTGGTGTCTTTACATTAACAGGAACAACTATGCTATTTTTAATAGTTGGACCATTTACAGCAGTACTATTACCTGCATTACCCCTGATTTCGTGGAGTACCTCTTGATGCTGTCTAACATTCCCATTATTACCAGTATTCACTTGTACTGCTGTCGAAGAACTAGTATTTCCTGTACAAGCTGCTGGACTGTACATTTGCACATTAGAAGTTTGTCTGGCGGGAGTTGGAGACATATTAAGTTGAACCCCCACATGAGATATAACGCACTGTGCGAATGCGGCGCTGGTAGCAAAACTAGCAACTGTTAAACAAACACCAAAAGATAGGACACCAAGATATAAATCTTGATATTTCATCTAAGTTCTCCCGGATTTTTTACATTAATTACAAAGGACTGATACTTTACTACTGTGATGTCTGTATCTACCATTCCTGGTGACTTGTCTGCTTTCTTGGGTAAGAATACTACCTGATTTTTGACAGGTGTTTCTGAATAAAGTGTTGACATCGTTAATATGAAAATTTCCATTCATATAGATTTCAGTCTCAGGAGCATGGAGCTTTGCACTTCCCGGTAAATCTGGAAATATTTCCAGATTTCCCCGTAAATCTTGACGAATTCTCATTCTCCCTATGTGCATATCTATTTCACCTATTTGAGTAACAACAGGGAGAAATAAGCTAACAGAAATTAGCAGTGAGGAAAATTTGTAAATCTGCATAGGATATCCCCATCAAGTATGGCTGAAGCAAGCGGTAGCTATCAGAAAAAGTCTAGGGTAAAGTATAGTGTGGCTATCACCTTTACCCTATTAATTTTAGAAGCAGCCACCGAATTTAACTTAAATAATTTGGGGATGTTTGCTAATTATTCATAGTCATCAATGGTGTCTTTTCTGGGGATAAATAGGTCGGCGTATCCCTTGGTTGATTTTTTGGTTCTGTTGAGAAGCGCTATTAATACAAACATTACCGATACCGTGGGTCTCACACATCTGATGGATGACTTGACCGCTAGCATTGCTACCATAACTACCAGCATCACCTGCGAAGTGTTGATTAATTTGATTAGCCTTATTTACGCTAAGGTTGTGATTCCCAGTGGTAATATTAGTCTGATTAATTATTTGAGCATTATTACTGTCTCCAGTTTGAGCATTAGCAGCAGTAGGAGCAAATGCGATCGCACTTACAGTGAACAAACCGATAATAAATTTATTCATGAACAACTCTACAAATTTCAATGTCTCATTGATCCATTAGCTCTGATTAGCTGGCTGTGGTAGCCTGAATCTCAGCTATTAAGAATAAATAATAATAACAATTCTAGCAGTAGTCAAGCCAAATTAATACAAATTATAAACCACAGTGTTGCATAGATATTCTCAACATATCTACGTTAATTTATTGTCGATAATACCGTTAAAAATTAGAACATAAAAATGAATTTATGAGATGATTTATTAGATATAGAATCTTAAATAATATGCGTTAAATATTATCTATCTAAAGAAATAATTTTCGGTTCTTCAGTACCTAATATGCTAAATTGTTTTGATAAAATCCGAAAAAGCTTACCGTATAAGGGAAATAATGTTGGTTATTGAAGAAAATGCCTGAATATTCCTTCTTAATCTCTGTTCCCTGTTCCCTGTTCCCTGTTCCCTCGAACCAGTTGTTAAATTAGCATAACAAGTACGGTAGAGCCTAATTTTCTAATTTAGTGAATAAAATCCAGATGATTGAGTATTAATTAATCACAGAAATCAGGATTTGCTGAAAATTTATGGAAGAGAAAATCAAATCCCCTGGATACTAAGGGAACACAAAACTACATAATTATGTAAAATTGTGTAAAGTAATTGTAGTATTTATAAAACGAAGGCATCAACAAACCCATGCAACTGAAACTCAGTGCATCTAAATTTCCCCCGGCTCCCTTAGTTTTAATCGCCCCGTTTTTCCTGTGGGGAACAGCAATGGTAGCCATGAAAGGAGTCATAGCCGACACTACACCCCTATTTATGGCAGCTGTGCGATTGTTACCAGCAGGGGTGTTAATTTTAATTACAGCAACAATGATGGGTAAACCCCAGCCCAAAGGTTGGTTAGCATGGCTATGGATTATTTTATTTGCCTTGGTAGATGGGGCATTATTTCAAGGCTTTTTGGCAGAGGGACTAGTTAGAACTAGTGCTGGGTTAGGGTCTGTAATGATTGACTCCCAACCTTTAGCGGTGGCTTTGTTGTCCTTGTGGCTATTCCAAGAACACATTGGTTTGTGGGGATGGCTGGGGTTGGGACTGGGAGTGATCGGTATTAGTTTAATTGGTTTACCCCATGAGTTGATTTTTCAGTTTTTTGATCCCAATGTCAATGCAAGCATTGGGAATTGGCAAGATGTATTGAGTAGTGGTGAATGGTTAATGCTGTTAGCCGCCCTCTCCATGGCTGTGGGAACGGTGATGATTCGGTTTGTCTGTAGATATGCTGACCCGGTAATGGCCACAGGATGGCACATGATTTTGGCGGGATTACCGTTGTGGGGTATTTCATCGGTAGTAGAATCTCACCAGTGGCAGAATCTCACTATCTCTGAATGGATGGCTTTAGGTTATGCTACAGTTTTTGGTAGTGCGATCGCCTATGGATTATTTTTCTACTTTGCTTCTAGTGGTAGTTTAACTAGTCTGAGTTCTCTAACCTTTCTCACTCCAGTTTTTGCCCTCTTATTTGGTAATCTTATCCTCTCAGAAGTTCTCACCCCGTTACAGTGGGTGGGAGTAGGACTAACTTTAATCAGCATTTATCTAATTAACCAAAGGGATAACTGGCGCGGTGAAAATCAGAAGGTAACCGTGTCAGAAGAAGCTACACAGCAATCAGCAGTTTTAGAAACATCTATTCATGGAAGGTGAATAACAGCCACAAACAATTAACAATTAACATTTTGTAGTGGAGACTTAGGGTGAGTTAGAAGTACAATTACAACATAGAAGATTTTCCACCGCGCCGTAACTAACTGCTAACCCACCCGACATTTCCACTTAAAAACAAAACTCAAAAATATTTCATCTGAACTTGGATAACTGTATTTGGCCCTGCTAACAAAAAAGCAGCGTCTTTAAATTTAGGAGCACTGGTACGAACTTCTGGGTTTCTGGAAAACCCAAAACCTTCCGTGGGGATACCCAGGTAATTAACATTGAGGATTTGATCTTGATTCTGATCATGGATAACAGCTACAGCATAAGTACCAGGTTGTAAGTTATCAAAGGTAATTTTTGAGGATGTTTCGGAAATCTTAGTACACTTACTTTTAACTACACCATCATTATTATTGGGAAATCCTTTACTATTAGCAAATATGGTTACACACACCAGTCCCTGTGTGTTTCGCAATCCATCAACTCCTACAGTGAGTTTACCCGGTAAAACCGCACTGGCGGTGGATGTCCAGGCCGGATTTCCGATGAATGCAAGTAGCAACAGACTCAGCCCCAATTTATTTATCATAGGTATTCATCATAGGTTGTGTTGAAAGTACGTACAGTTTGGCATTACAGCACTTTTCAAGTAAATCAAGTACACATCTTAACATCATAAATCTTGTGGGGTGGGCATTCTCCCCGCCCTTGTTTACTAAACAAGCACAAAGCACACAAAAAAAATTACAGTTTCAATTATGCAATCTCACATATTACCCCCTCCCCTGCAACCTGGTGACTTATTAAAGGTAATTGCTCCTAGTGGTGCGTTGCGAGAATTACCAGCATTGTCAAGGGGTGTAGAAATTTGGCGATCGCGTGGTTATCAAGTGGAAATTATCGCTAATGTAGCTGATAAGTGGGGATATTTAGCACAAACAGACGAAATTCGCCGCCAACAGCTAACCCAAGCCTGGGAAGATCCAGCTTGTCGTGGTATCCTCTGCACTAGGGGGGGATTTGGTAGCACCCGGATTTTGGAAAATTGGACTTGGAACCTCAACGGTAGACCACCCAAATGGCTGATAGGATTTTCTGATATTACAGCTTTGCTATGGAGTCTTTACACAGCAGGTATTTCTAGTCTTCATGCTCCTGTACTGACGACTTTAGGAAATGAACCAGATTGGTCAATTGGGCGATTATTCGATGTTGTCGAAGGTCGTTCTATTCCTCCCCTCAAAGGTCGTCCTTGGGGTGGTGGAATGGCCACCGGTCTGTTCTTACCAGGTAATATTACTGTTGCTACTCATCTTTTAGCTACATCAATATTACCGGAGTTGGATGGTGTGATTTTAGCATGGGAGGATGTGACAGAAGCACCCTACCGCATTGACCGCATGGTTACCCAGTGGCGTTTAAGCGGTCTGTTGTCAAAGGTTCGTGGTCTTGCTTTGGGGGGCTTTACTCAATGCGAAGCATCGCCTGGTATACCTAGCTTCAGTGTTGAAGAAGTCCTCCGCGATCGCCTGGGTGATTTGGGTATTCCCATTGTATCTGATTTACCCTTCGGCCATGACAGTCCCAATGCGGCTTTACCTGTGGGCGTATTAGCAACTTTAGACGCAGACCAGGGGATTTTGACTTTCAACTAACTGAGTTGGGCGACTAGTTGATTTTCTAACAGAGTGTCATTAGTTAACAAGTCCTCCACTGTAATGCGCAAAAAACGTTGTTCATCAACTTGAAACAAAACCTTAATGCGATCGCTTCCCGGATATCCTGGTGGTACGAGTTGGGCGATGGTTCTCGCACCAGCTTGATCATTGAGGGGTTTCACACTGGTAACACCCGCTTCTAAACGGCGAGTAATCAAGCGATCGCCGTCAAAATAAACTTCCGTACTACCTGTGTGAGAACCCAATTCCCCAATAATTAATTCAATGCTGGGTTGGTTTTCTACAGACGCGCCTAAAACTAATTCTACCGCCTCACTCATGGGGTACGCCTGCCCCGATTTAATAATCGAATGCCAATTATGACGGTTTTGGCGGCGGTCCCAATAGCGGACACCATAACTATGATAGAGAAAGTCTTTGATTTCCATCCCTTGGGCTAACTGTAACGCACCTTGAGCGATCGCTTCAAAGGGACGGTCACAGCGGATTTTTTCCCCTGGAAAATACTGTTTTACCCATGTCTGCACTGCTGGTAATTGTACAGTCCCACCCACTAACAAAACGGCGTTAATATCTGTAACTTCTATGCCCTGTCGTCGCGCTTGTTGTAATAAACTGGTCATTGACTCATCTAATTGGGCAAAAAATCCCTTTTCTTCCAGGATGTTGTCAAATATTTCCCGGTTTAATGACAATTCATAGCTCTCTAACTTCTCGTCGTCAAAATAAACTTCACTAGCTTGGTTTTGAGTTGATAGCTGGATTTTTACCCGTTCGGCTAATCTTGTGGTTAAGGGAGTTACCGCTAGTCCTTGAGTTTTAGCAAAGTAATCTACTAACCAATCATCTATATCATTACCCCCCAGATTTTGCCCGGCTTTGGCTAGTACACGGGCTGTTTTAGGTTTTTGGCTGGAATTGTCACCCAGGGATTTATTACCCCATTTTAGGAGGAATCCTACAGGTTTTTTAGTTGGCAAACTTGGATCTAAGCGCACTAGAGACAAGTCTAATGTACCACCGCCAAAGTCAACCACTAAGAGAATTTCTCGGTCTGCTAAATCGTAACCCAAAGCCGCGGCTGTTGGTTCGTCTAACATCTGCACCTTTTCCACCGGGAGGGCTTGACAAACTTGGCTTAACCAGTGACGATAGGCTTCAAAGCTGTCTACCGGTACTGTTAAGACCAGAGAATCTAACCCTCCTTCCATCGGTGCTAATTGTGCAATTAATTTATTTAAGAATAATTGCCCTACTTGCTCAAAGGTGACATTCTCCCCATCTATTTCTGGGAGGAAACCTTGAACATCCGCACCAATTCCCCGCTTGAAGCTGCGGAAGAATCTTGTTTCGTTCTTGAGGTCAAAACCGCCGTCGCGTACTTCTTGCCCTACTAATACTTTACCCTGTTGTATTTGTTCTATGTATACTAGGCTGGGAATAACTGGGGGGTTGAGGCTGTGCTGAGTTGATAAACCGGGTATGGTCAGGGTTTCTGGCCGCTGGGTGACCGGGTTCCAGCGGGCTATAACTGTGTTACTTGTACCAAAATCGATTGCGATCGCCATATTTGATAATTGTTTCACCCAAAGACGCAAAGGCGCAAAGTATTGTTTTCAGTAAAATGATTTTCGCATATCTTTACAGTGCGATTGTCGTCTGCTTATATGCCTAGTTAAAAAAAGCCTGACTGGCATCATATCCTATAAAAGATAATGTTATATATTTTACTTTGATTACCTTAATTGCTTGCTAGTCTTCAGCCTTGAGATAGAAGAGTAAACAAAACCAAAAAGTTACATTCTTGAGCTATGTACTATTTTATTGTGCATTTTTCCAGTTAGATATTACGTAAGTGTCGGGTGCTTTACTTGATTGACGCAATTTATGCACTTGAACGCACCATACCCATAAGCAATTTATGTAATTCCAGAAAATGCACATTTTTAGTTCATGAGTCCATTGAAAATTCTCAAATATCAAATAGGCGTTGTGGAGATTGGTAAAAGTGAAATCTTATTTAGCAGGATTTTTAGCTCAACCACAGGTACAAGCCCATATTTATGATCAGAATATTATGAAAGTTGCAATTGTTATTGAGGCTCATTATAATTTAAATTCTCTGTCTTCTGTGCTGGAAGATATTCGCAAACAGAAATTATATCAGACAAAAATTGATATTTACGTTGTAGATAATGCTTTAGATGAATTTACTCAAGCTTATTTACAAAAATTTGACTTTACTCAAATTACATTTTTGCAACCGGAACAAAAATTAGCTGATCATGAGGGCTTATATTATGGGTTACAATTTGTCAGTAAGCTGAAATACGATTACATCTGGCTACTTGACAGTGATGTACGTCTAGATCCTTTGGCTCTCACCACGCTAATTACAACTTTACAAGAGTATAATGAAGTTGGTTTAGTGTGTTCTCAGGTTTATGAGCGCAAAGAACCTAAAACTATTCAAGAATTTGGTAACTTTATTAATAGTAATTACCCACAATCAACAACCAATTTTGCCAAGCAAGATAATATCTTAGGCGAAGAATTATTACATAATAAAGCTTATATTCAGGTAGAGTATTGTGCTGCTAAATCTGTTCTGTTGCCATATCAAGTTGTGCAGCATCTTGGAGTATGTAAAGATTTTGGTGTTAACTTTAAAAGTACAGATTTGTGTATGCAAGTGCAAAAAGCAGGTTGGATTATTGCTGTTAATCCTAGTTCAATTATTTGGCATAATTCACCTGATTTAGAACTATGGAGTTGGATTAATTATGATCATAAATACAGTTTCTACTATTGGCAAAAGTACAGACCAGACCTTTTTTAGTCACAGGCAGTTTTGCTAAATGTCATTTTTAATCATGAATCCTACCATCAGGCATGATAGCACCCTCTAGGTCAGCATTTGTTAAAATCGCGCCTGTTAAATCCGCACCTTTTAGATTTGCGCGTCGTAAAATGGCGGTTGTCGTACACTAAGTTAAACTCGATATAGCCCCCCGTCGGTATAGTTGAAACTGCCTTTGGCGATCGCCATACTCCATTCCCTGCCGCCGTTGTACAATGGGCAAATAAGCCGGTAGAAATCCTTGACCGCAATCCTGCAGGAAAGCAAAAGTATCCCCAGTCCTGAGTCAGGAGAGGAGTTAGGTTATGGTGCTAGCTTTGAGCAGTTAAATCTGCCATCAGTTCGGCAACAGAGATAATTTTCTGCGTACAACTCACATTAGCCCCAGAAAAAATTAGACCATGTTCCACGTCCCCACGGGCGGCTTGAGCCAATGCATTCAGCAAGCAGTAAGTTTTACCTTGATCTCTAAACAGACAGGTTTCTAAACAGTTGGCAATACATCGCCGTTGCTGTGGCGAATCTGCCATAATCTCCTGTGTAAAATTATTGCGTAAAGCGCGGCTGGGTTTTCCTATGGGACTGGGGACAGTAACAATATCTTCAGGATTGGACTGCAGATGAAAATCTTTATAACAGGAATGGGCATCACATTCTATGGTCGTGACGAAGCGAGTACCGATTTGTACACCATCAGCCCCCATGGATAACATTTGATTAATATCCGTGCGATCGCTAATTCCACCTGTGACAATTAAAGGTATACTTACACCCATTTCACGGGCTAAATAATCCTGCACTTGGGAAATCACCAGCCCAATAGAAAACCCCGGGACAACGCTATCACATTGGCTAAAATGTCCCCCCACCTGCTGGCAATTTTCCACAATCAAAGCATCAGGTAAGCGATTGTAGAGACCCTTCCAAGTTTCACAAATCAGCCTTACCCCCTCCACATTAGCTATTGTAGGCACAAGAGCCACATCAGGAAAATCACTTGTATACTCTGGTAAATTTAAAGGTAAACCGCCCCCAGTAATAATCAGACTTGCCTTATGGGCGGCCGCCACCTGAGCCAAAACAGGGTAATCCTTAGTACCCACAATTATATTTACCCCAATCACCCCATGGGGGCTGATCATCCTGGCCTTGTTCAATTCATCAATTAAAGCCAGACGGTTAGCTGTAAAGAAAGTACTTTTTTTACGGTAGTTAAAATACGGAGAATCTAAACCCAAACCTAGAGAAGCAATCATTCCCACCCCGCCAGCATTAGCAACTGCGCCCGCTAATTTGGATCCAGACACCCGCACCGCCATAGCAGCTTGGATGATAGGATAACGGGCAATATGTTTACCAATCTGCAAAGGTTCGAGAATCGAAGTCATAATTTAGTAGAATTGCTCATTTAGTCACTAAATCATCTTATCATTCCAGTAAAACCAATTACACGTTCATCCATCAGACCCAAAAAAAAGACGCAGAAAAACATCTCTGCGCCTCTGGGACTTTGCCTACCAAAAAAACTTACACCATCTCAGAAGCCTGCACCCTAGGTTGAGCCTGAGGCTGGAACATAAACAGCGAGTAAACCACATCACGGCGGATGTTAACCATCATGTCCAAAAAGAGTTCATAACCCTCACTCTTATACTCAATCAACGGATCCTTTTGCCCATAACCGCGCAAACCCACAGACTCCCGCAAAGCATCCATTTGTTGCAAATGTTCCCGCCAGAGAGTATCAATACGCTGCAAGATAAAGAACCTTTCCGCTTGTCGCATCAGTCCCGGTTGAATCTGGTCAATTTGGGCTTCTTTGAGGTCGTAAGCAATTCGCACTTGTTCATGGAGGAATGCCTTCATCTCGGTTAAGGTCATATCCTCTAATTGATTTGCTTCCATATCCGCTAGCAGATAGACAAATTCCTTGACCTTATCCACCAACTTTTCTAATTCCCACTCTTCGGAGGGTAGGTCTGGGTTGATGTAGAAATCAACGATTTCATCCATAGTTTTTTCAGCATATTTGACCACCTGTTCTTTCAAGTCCTGACCTTCTAAAACCCGGCGGCGTTCCGCATAGATAGCGCGACGTTGGTTATTCATCACCTCGTCGTACTCAAACACCTGTTTACGGATGTCGTAGTAATAGGTTTCGACTTTTTTCTGTGCCCCTTCCAAGCTGCGGGTGAGCATCCCAGATTCAATGGGCATATCTTCTTCTACTTGGAAAGCATTCATTAACCCAGCGACGCGATCGCCCCCAAAAATCCGCAGTAAGTTATCTTCTAAACTGAGGAAGAACCTGGTCGAACCGGGGTCACCTTGTCGTCCGGCCCGTCCCCGCAATTGGTTATCAATGCGGCGTGACTCATGGCGTTCTGTACCAATGACGTGCAAACCGCCTAATGAAATCACTTCATCATGTTCGCGGTCAGTGAATTCTTCGTATTCCTGCTTCACCCGGTTGTAAGCTTCCCGTAACTTTTGAATTACAGGGTCATTGGTGGGGGCTTTTTCTGCTGCTATGGCTACCTTGTCTTCTGCTGCCAGTTCTGGTAAGCTGCGTTCACCATATTCGGCCACAGCCACCTCCACAGCCTCTTTTAATAACTGTTCGGTGTCTTTTGTCAATTGAGTCGGAAAAATTTCCGGTGAAGCTCTCCAAGTTTTGACTTTTTTACCGGGAACAAAACCTTGACCACCACCATGTCCAGAGGGTAACCCAGCTGCCCTTTGCACACCAAAGATATCTTCATTTTCCGGCATGACAATTCGCGGCATAAAATATTCCCGCAGCTTCAACCGTGCCATATACTCGGAGTTACCACCCAGGATAATATCTGTACCCCGCCCCGCCATGTTGGTGGCAATAGTTACAGCCCCTCTGCGTCCTGCCTGAGCGACTATTTCTGCTTCCCGTTCTACGTTTTCTGGGCGAGCGTTGAGAAGTTCGTGGGGAATCCCCTTCTGTTTTAGTAGCTGGCTGAGATATTCTGATTTTTCTACACTAGTAGTTCCTACTAGAACCGGCCTACCCAGTTGGTGCATTTCGGCACATTCACCGGCGATCGCTCGCCATTTACCAGGCTCAGTTTTAAAGACCATATCGGCCAAATCTTGACGTTTCCTGGTGCGATTGGTGGGAATTACCGCCACTTCTAACTTATAGATTTTTTCAAATTCTGGCTCTTCGGTCTTAGCCGTTCCTGTCATCCCGCCGAGTTTAGGATACAGCAAGAACAAATTTTGATAAGTAATTGTTGCCAGGGTTTGAGTTTCCGGCTGAATATCTACGTGTTCTTTAGCTTCAATTGCTTGGTGTAGACCATCACTCCAACGTCTTCCCGGTAAGACGCGCCCGGTAAATTCATCCACAATTACCACTTCGCCGTTACGGACGATGTAGTTTACATCCTTGAGGAACAGTTCCTTAGCTTTAATAGCATTGAACATGAAATGCGCCCAGGGGTCTTCCGGGTCAAATAAATCTGTAACTCCCAAAAGATGTTCTGATTCTGCAAACCCTTCATCAGTTAACAGTACGTTTCGAGCCTTTTCATCTACCTCATAATGCTCATCTTTTTTCAGACTGAAGGCAATTTCAGCAGCGCGGAGGTATTTTTCCGTAGGTCTTTCTACCTGTCCAGAAATAATCAGGGGTGTTCGCGCCTCATCAATTAAAATCGAGTCTACCTCGTCAATTACACAATAGTTGAAGGGGCGTTGTACAACATCCGCCATGGATGTGGCCATATTGTCCCGTAGGTAGTCAAAGCCCACTTCACTATTAGTCACATAGGTGATGTCACACTCATAGTTTTTCTTGCGTTCACTGGGAATCATGCTGGACTGAATTAGCCCCACACTTAGACCCAGAAACCGATGCACCTGTCCCATCCATTCAGCATCCCGACGAGCCAGGTAATCGTTCACGGTAACCACGTGTACACCCTTACCAGTTAGAGCATTTAAATAACTCGGTAAAGTAGCAACTAGAGTTTTACCCTCCCCGGTTTTCATTTCGGCAATTTGTCCAGAGTGCAGGATAACACCGCCCAACAGCTGGACATCAAAATGTCGCAACCCCAAGACTCGCCGTCCGGCTTCCCTGACCACAGCAAAGGCTTCTGGCAGAATATCATCGAGTGTTTCGCCCTTACCAAGACGCTGTTGAAATTCTGCTGTTTTGCCTTTTAAATCTTCGTCGCAAAGAGCTTGAATCTCTTCATCTAACAGGTTAATTTCACTAATGTAAGGTTGGTATTTTTTCAGCTTACGAGCGTTGGGGTCGCCCAACAAGAGTTTTAGCATGGCAGATTAGGGAACTAAATCAAGGGGTACGGAAAATAAAGTTTTTGTATTGATTATAAGAATTTAACCCAGTCCAGCCATTCAGGTTGTAGATGGGCATAAAATCAGAGTTAACTCAAAAACAAGAAAAAAGTAGATCCAATAAGTAATGGATTGGGTTGATTTCACATAGTGCTAAACCTCGATTCCAAGCCTGTATAGCTGCTCTGTGCGTGTTCAGCCAGTGGCAGCCTTTGTTGCTTGTTGACTGTGAGTTGAGTCTTGAATCTTAGCAGCATGATTGTATTTTACACTTAAATGCCAAGATGGTCTTGATTTGATGACTCCAGAGGAGGCTCTTCACACCTATATCTTAGTTATGAGATTACATAGGTGTGGAGGGCGGTAATTATTTCCGGAATAATAGAGATAATTCCCATTGAATTAGGTCAAATCAGCATTCACCCTGAAAACTTCCCTAGCAATATTACAGTCAAGTTGAATTTGTGTTTTCAGGTCTTCCAGAGAAGGAAATTTCTGTTCTGGGCGCAAAAAATCGACGATCCGCACAGTCAGTTTTTTGCCATATAAATCACCAGACCAATCGAATAGATGCACTTCCACAGACAAGTTACTACCATTGACTGTCGGGCGCTTACCGATATTCATCACACCCAATTTATCATGTATCGTAGTTGGGTCTGGTGTATCACCCATAATAGTAGCGCGGACGGCATATACACCGTGGCGGGGGACAAACTTGTCTGGTGGTAATTCCAGGTTGGCGGTGGGAAAACCGATAGTTCTGCCCATTTTTGCCCCTGCAATCACAGTACCAATGAGGGTATAAGGTCGTCCCAGTAGAAAGTTAGCGTTTTTAATCTCCCCACTTTCTAAATAGTGACGGATGAGTGAAGTGCTAATGGGAGTCTGTTGGGTGGGAGTATTGTCTGTATAAGTTTGCAAGGAAACAATAGTCACGGGGATATGGTGCTTCGCGGCTAGTAATTGCAAATCTTGAGCAGTACCACGACGCTGTTTACCAAAACAAAAATCTTCCCCAACACTAATTCGGCGACATTGGAGTTGTTGCACTAAAATTTTATCTACAAAATCTGTGGGAGATAAAGCAGATAATTCTTTGTCAAAGGGTAGCAGTACAAGTTGTTCTACTCCTAGAGAGCGCAATTGTTGGACTTTTTCATCCAGTGGTGTGAGCAAAGGTCTGGGTTGACCTGTAAAAAACTCCAGGGGATGGGGGTCAAAGGTGACAACTGTCGAGTATGTTTGTTCTTGTGGCTGGGTGTTCTCCCCATCCAATGCTGCGGGCAAAATTGGTTGAATAACTCTGTGATGTCCAAGATGCACACCGTCAAATTTGCCAAGAGCGACAGCAGTTGGTTTGAGCAGCTCTTCCGGTGAGGAAGCAACCCACAAAGAACACCCATTTTTAGACAAATTTAGCACGTGGATTCTGAGAATTTAGGTTGATTTAGCCATCAGTCACAAGCTACTTTACGGTCAGGGGTCTACAAAGTTGAGTCAGGTAGGCGATGGCGCTAATAGCTCTTGATCTCCAATCTAATCTAAAATCTACAATTGCTTAGAGTACAAACTTGATTCCAGACTGCTGATCATCACTCAAGTCAGAGGAAATTCCCAACTAGATAACTTGTCCAATCCTGTGGGATAGGTAAGATTATATTGTAATGGGGTAATGCTGATGTAGTTGTTGCGGATCACATGGACATCAATCGGCACATGATCAGATATATTTAAACCTTTGGGTGGTTCCACTTCTTCTAAAACTTCCCCAGTTAACCAATAGTAGATTTTACCACGGGGATCCACACGCTTGTCAAAAACGTCCACATAGCGCCGTACTCCCTGACGAGTAAAAGTCACCCCGGCGATTTTTTCCCAAGGTACAGGGGGAACGTTGACATTCAGCAACATCAATTCTGGTAAAGGATTTACCGCTAGTTTCTCTACAAGCATTTCGGCAAACCTAGCAGCAGGTTGAAAGTCTTTGGATGTATGGCTGGTAAGACTTAAAGCTATACTGGGAATACCTTCAATTACACCTTCCATAGCGGCGGAAACCGTACCAGAATAAAGAATTTCTGTGCCCAAATTTGCACCTTGATTAATGCCGGACAGAACTAAATCAGGGGGAGAATCTAACAAAGCCCACAGTGCCAATTTCACGCAATCTGAGGGAGTACCATCACAAGCCCAAGCATTGATGGCCGGATGAAAAACTGATTCGATCACTTCAGCGCGAATGGGTTGGTGCATGGTTAATCCATGTCCGGTTGCTGAACGCTCCCGATCTGGGCAAACTACACTTACATCATGTCCTGCTTCTGCCAAGCGGTCAGCTAGGGTACGAATACCTAAAGCAGAAACTCCGTCATCATTACTAATGAGTAATTTCATGGATCTTTTTATCAGTCATTTCTCAATATTGTATCCCTGTAGTATGAGGTAAAAAAAACTCTCACACAGCCAATCACCTCTAAACTAGTAAACGGAGGTTGGGTTTTGACTTGGACTGTTTTGTACAGTGATTGGGTAGCAGTCCAAAGTCGTAGACTAATAATCAATGACTCATGACCAATGACTAATAACTAATGACTACGAATTTAGAGGCTCAACTTTTAGCACTGCGGGAAGAAGCAGAACAAGCGATCGCCGCCGCCGATACCCTAGAACGTCTAGAGGAACTCAGAATTAGCTATCTGGGGAAAAAAGGGCAGCTGGGGGCGTTATTGCGAAGTATGGGACAAATGAGTGGGGAGGAACGACCAAAAATTGGGGCGATCGCCAATACAGTCAAAGAATCCCTACAAAACAGTCTAGACCAGCAACGCGCCGCTTTAGAATCTGCCAAAATTCAGGCACAGCTAGAGGCGGAAACTCTCGATGTGACCATGCCGGGAATTTACCGCCCTCAAGGTCGAATTCACCCACTTAATGGTATTATTGACCGGGCGCTGGATATTTTTGTGGGTATGGGCTATACCGTAGCCGAAGGGCCAGAGATGGAAACAGATTATTATAATTTTGAGGCTCTGAATACCCCACCCGATCACCCAGCTCGTGATATGCAGGATACCTTCTACCTACCAGACGGTAATCTCCTCCGTACTCATACTTCATCAGTACAAATTCGCTACATGGAAAGAGAAGAACCACCCATCCGGGTTGTGGCTCCAGGGCGAGTTTATCGGCGTGATCATGTAGACGCTACTCACTCGGCGGTTTTCCATCAAATAGAACTATTAGCCATCGACCATGGGCTAACATTTACAGACCTCAAAGGTACTATTAAGGAGTTTTTACAAGCAATATTTGGTGATTTACCCATTCGTTTCCGTGCTAGTTATTTCCCATTTACAGAACCTTCTGCTGAGGTAGATTTGCAGTGGAATGGTCGCTGGTTAGAGGTAATGGGCTGCGGTATGGTAGACCCTAATGTGATGAAAGCTGTAGGTTATGACCCAGAAATTTATACTGGGTTTGCGGCTGGTTTTGGTGTAGAACGTTTTGCTATGGTGTTACACCAAATCGATGATATCCGCCGTTTATATGGTAGCGATTTACGATTTTTACAGCAGTTTTAATGTTTTCCGGGGAAATTAGACTTTTTTGATCAGTAGATAATTCTCCCGAAACTATTAGCGTAAGAATATACATATGCAGGCTTATGTATATTCTTATTTAACGCTGATACCAAAAAATATTATCGAGAAGGTAAATCTATATCATGAATCTAAATTTTAATATGGGTTTGATAACTAACATGGAATTCACTAAAATTACTCAACCTAAAACCTCATGTCGGCAATGATCACAATGTCCACAACGCCAGTTGCTAGCTTCTTGTTCAAATCCAAAAGCATTTAATAAAAATTGCCAACGACATTTTTTAGTATGCAAATATTCATACATTTGTTGAGCATCTGGTAATTGGTTCAGTGGCTGCATTTTTACCCCTGAGTCAATGGTATAATTAAAGGGGTCAAGCCAATTTAATTGACCGCTGCTGTGGAGTAAGGCTAAGGCTATATCAGCATCACGAAACTCGCGGGTGACTGCGTTGACCTCTCCCTGTTTGGGTAATTGTCTGACTAATTGCTGGGCGTTGCGTTGCTGCGATCGCATTTTTTGCTCAAAAAACTGCTGTCTTTGTTTATCTTCTGGGTCTAACCACCCTGTGGGTTCACTCACCAAAACCAGCACATCTGCTGGGTTCCCATCTCGTCCCGCGCGGCCAATTTCCTGTACATATTCCGATATGAGGTGAGGAGCGTGAAAATGAACCACCCAACGCACATCTGATTTATTTATCCCCATACCAAAAGCACAGGTACAGATCACAAAGGGGATTTTACCAGTTAACCATTTACTTTCTATATTCCGGCGTTCTACTGGATCCAGTCCGCCATGATAACTAGCTGTAGTGTAACCCTTCTCGGCTAACCATACAGCTAAATTTTCGCTATCTTTTCTAGTCCTAACATAAATTAATCCCGATTCTTGGGGGCGATTTTTAATAAATTCTAATAGTTGGTGTTTGCGACTCCTGGGTGTCCAAGCAATGCGGACAGTGAGATGCAAATTCTGGCGATAGGGATTTAATTTAAAAATTTCTGGTTGCTGTAATTGTAAAACCCTTTGAATAGTCTTTTGGGCTGTGGGGTCAGCAGTAGCGGTAAAAGCAGCAATACTAATTTTTGTCCCCGGTGGTTTGGTTTTGAGTAATGCGGGTCTGACTGCGCCTAACCTGCGATAATCTGGGCGGAATGTATCCCCCCACTGTACTAAACAATGGGCTTCATCTAATATCAAAGCGTTAATTTGTAATTGGGGATGAGATAATTTTTCCCAGACTAGGGGACTTAATAAGGTTTCTGGGGATAAATACAGTAATCTGAGTTGTTGGTTTTCTAAAGCTTGTAGTGTCTTGCGGCGTTGATGGGTGGGTAATTGACTATGCAATAGTGCTGCTTTTTGTTGGCGCTCTAGTAGTTCTTGTACTTGGTTTTCCATGAGTGCTACCAAGGGGGAAATTACTAGAGTTATTCCTGTTTGTAGCAGTGCGGGAAGTTGAAAGCAAATTGATTTCCCCCCACCTGTGGGCATAATAATTAAGGCATCTTTTTTGCCTAGCAAAGTCCTGACTATTTCGCCTTGGGGGGGTCTGAAATCTTCGTAACCCCAAATTCGTTGAAATGTGGCTCTGACTGTGTGCCAATGGTTTTTTAGAGGTGTATTCATCTATTAATTCATCCTTATTAAGGTGAGGATTGATGGATGAGGTTAGACAAAAAATAGGGCGGGAAAAACCCACCCTGAAACCACATATGTCTCTAAATTTTCTGTGCAGTTACTTGTTCTTGTTTCTCTTTGGTTTGCAGAGCTGCATAAAGCCGATTTAGGGCATTTACATAAGCTTGGGCGGAGGCGACAATAATATCGGTGTTAGCCGCATGACCGGAAAATACTCTTGAGTCATGTCTCAGACGGATGGTGACTTCACCTATAGCATCAATTCCGGCGGTGACCGATTGTACAGAAAATTCTATCAATTCGTTAGGCACATTTACTACCCGGTTAATTGCTTTGTAAACTGCGTCTACGGGTCCTGTACCAATGGCTGCATCAGTTAATTCTTTACCTTCTGGGGTGCGCAGGGTGACTGTAGCTGTGGGTTTAGCGTTACTACCGCAAGCAATTTGCACTAGTTCGACTCGGAACAAGTCCGGCGCTTGTTGAATTTCATCGTTGACGATCGCTTCTAGGTCCCAGTCGGAAATTTCTTTCTTTTTGTCAGCTACTTCTTTAAATCTGACGAATGCTTTGTTTAATTCTGTTTCTGAGAGTTCAAAGCCTAATTCTCCCAACCGGGTACGGAAGGCGTTTCTACCGGAATGTTTACCCAATACTATTTGATTGTCTGTTAAGCCAATCAATTGAGCATCCATAATTTCGTAGGTGAGCTTGTTTTTCAGTACCCCGTCTTGGTGAATACCAGATTCATGGGCGAAGGCGTTAGCTCCGACTATGGCTTTATTTGGTTGTACTAGCATTCCGGTTAAGTTGGAAACTAGGCGAGAGGTTTTATAAATTTGGCGGGTGTCAATATTGGTTAGTGGTTCTTCTGAGTCTACTGGTCTTCCTAAGAAGGGGTTAAAATATTGTCGCCGCACGTGTAAAGCCATCACCAATTCCTCTAGGGAGGCGTTCCCGGCTCGCTCGCCAATGCCGTTAATGGTACATTCTAATTGGGTTGCACCATTTTTTATGGCTTCTAGGAAGTTGGCAACGGCCAAACCTAAGTCGTTATGTCCGTGTACGGAAATAATGGCTTGATCTATATTGGGGACATGATCTTTAATCCCTTTAATCATTGCCCCAAATTCACTAGGTGTCAAGTAACCAACCGTGTCAGGTATGTTAATTGTTGTAGCACCAGCTGCGATCGCTCGCTCTAATACTTGGTAAAGAAATTCTGGATCAGAGCGTGCTGCATCCATGGGGGAAAATTCTACATCTGTCATAAATGACTTAGCATAAGCTACCATTTCCTCGGCGATCGCTAATACTTCCGCCCGTGATTTGCGCAGCTGATATTCTAAGTGAATATCGGATGTAGAAATAAAGGTGTGAATCCTACCGTGAACTGCTGGTTTTAGGGCTGCTGCTGCGGCTTCAATATCTGCTTTAATGGCTCTAGCCAAACTACAAATTACTGGACCGTCTTCTGTCCCCACAATTTGGGCAATTTTGTTCACAGCTTCAAAGTCCCCCGGACTTGCAAAAGCAAATCCCGCCTCAATCACGTCTACCCCTAACTTCGATAGTTGCTTGGCGATCGCTAGCTTTTCATCTATATTTAGAGTTGCTCCGGGACATTGTTCTCCGTCTCTGAGTGTGGTATCAAAAATGATAATTTGATCGCCTTTGCTGCTCATGTTTCCTCCTTGTGGATTTTTTACTGTTTGCTTAAAATATCTTAAAACCTTAGTTTTTTTACTCTAAAGATTTGTAAATATTTGCTAAGATTACTGACCGTCTACTTTTTCTATAGTATCTCTGATATCGTTTAAATCAATATATCTGTCAGTAGCATTGCGCAACTCCCTGGCTATCATCCCTTCTGTTGATACCACTGTAATATGCGTATTTTTTGAGCGTAACAATTCGATAGCCCTTTCAAAATCACCATCTCCGCTGAATAAAACCACTCGATCATATTGATCTACTGTATTAAACATATCCACGACAATTTCAATATCTAAATTAGCTTTTTGGGAGTAGCGACCCGATGAGTCGTCATAATATTCTTTGAGAATTTTAGTGCGGACTGTATAGCCTAAGCTGATGAGAGCATCTCTGAAACCTCTCTGATCTTGTGGATCTTTTAAACCAGTGTACCAGAAAGCATTGATTAGTGTTGTGTCTGATTGCTCGTGTTTGAAATAGTCTAAGACTCGTCTTGGGTCAAAAAACCAGCCATTTTTCTGTTGAGCATAGAACATATTATTTCCATCTACAAAAATAGATAGACGATTCATTGGGGAACCCATAGAAAAATACACCTAACAAATAAAAAAATTAACTAGATTGGACAATAGATTATAGCAATTCGGAAATGATAAATTTCCTCAAATACCTAGAATCAGTTTTTATCGATAGCTTTTATCTTACCTCTTGCACTGGATAAAATCAGTTAAAATCTGAAACTTAATATACTGGGACTTAAACATTTTCATTTTTGACACTTTTAAAGACACCTCCTAGGCAAAATCCATAAATAAAAGTTATTGATTAATAGTAAACTTGACTATATAGCTGCCAAGTTTAGTTCTCATCTAAGGTATAGGTCTTGGGGTAGGATATAGGCTAATGACCATCTACTTTTCGAGTTAGTAACATTATCCACTGGATGGTAAATTCTCGCTCTTGTCAAAGACTTAACACTGGTATCACAAGCAGATACCCCTGAGCTTGAGAAAATAAAATCTTCCCATGACTAATTCCTGAAGCAGTGTATTTACCACTCCATTGCGTGTAACAACCACAGCCTTGAAGTTAATCAAGGAATAAGTTGGGTAGGATCGCGGTTAAGTCCCTACCTGGTGAATATCTATTAACCCAACTTGGGGCAAAAATAGAAAATACATTACAAAAGTATATGATTCTCATTTAACTATGATTTCAATGTATTTGTAGTAAACCTAGCCCTGAATAAATAAGTAAACTAGTAGAACATAAATCAACTATTAACACGATATAGCAAAATAACCTATATCTAGCTTAACCAAAAATATGCCCGTCCTGCCAAGATGAAGTCAGGTAACCTACCAAAAGAGACTCCGGTCATGGGGGGGGGGGTCAGTTGTATGGGTTCATACTACCTCCAGAAAACATCTGAATTTTGGCAACTGCTCCTCAATTGAATCAATGCCTGAAGAATACTATAAAACAGATTGACAAGAATGTGGGTAATTAAAACCACTACAGTCCTTTCGATGTTATCCCTGTAAATAGGCTCAATCCTACACAAATATACTAGCAATTGAGTTAAATATAATACTTCTTCTATTAATCCAATTTCACACTTACACAAAAATAGAGTAAAAAATCCTACTGCAAAAGTAGCTATCCGATATTTTCACTTAATCCAAGGATAAAAATATCTTCCTAACTGCTTGAAAAGCAGCTATTGCATTTCTTATAATTATTTATTGACTATTTTATCTAGTGGCTTTGGGTAGATAAAACTGTGATAATTTACCTATCTTGTGCGAAAATCTCCCAGAACACAAAAAACCATGTATAGCAATCCTAAATGATTCATGAACAATTTCTGTTCCCTGTTCCCTGTTCGGTGTGTTCCCTTTCCTCACTCATAATTTCTCAAGTCAAATAGGATGACTATATTATTTATCAATAAAAGAAGATTTATTCCTAGTACCGACTGCAAAGAGGACTAAAGTCCCAGCGACAAAATATTAAAGTGTCACATCTTCTTGTTGATTAATAGCTAACCGCAAAACTGATAAACCCAAAATAATCAAAAATAAGACTAATCCAATTGTACAGGCATAGCTAATTTCTAAGTGGCTAAAGGCTTCTTCATATAAATAATAAACAATGGTTTTAGAGCTATTTAGTGGACCACCCTGGGTCATAATAAATACCTCTTCAAATACTTTAGTAGCGGAAATAGCTGAAATCACGGCTACCAGGGCTAAATACGGACTCATTAAGGGTAAGGTAATATCCCAGTGTTTGCTGATCCCATCGGAACCATCAATGGCTGCGGCTTCGTAAACATCCGCCGGAATTGATTGCAACCCGGCTAAATAAATTACCATGTAATAGCCGAGTCCCTTCCAGATGGTAACAGCCATGACACTGGCTAAGGAAATGGGTACAATGCCTAATAGTTTCTCTGGACTGGTTAACCAGGGAATTCCTGCGGGAAAAATATTCACGGTTTTAAGTAACTGATTAAGTAATCCGTTTTCTGCATATAGCCATTTCCAAGCTATACCAGCAACTACCATTGATATTACTACCGGCGTGTAGTAAGCGGCTCTAAACCAATTCATCCCTCGCAGCTTCTGATTTACCAAAATTGCCAGTCCTAAGGGAGCTATGACTAAAATTGGCACGACACCTACAAGGTAGAGAAAGGTGTTTTCTAAGGTTTGCCAAAAAACTGCATCTTTCCACAAACGCCGAAAGTTGTCAAAACCTATCCATTGCGGTGGTTGGTAAAGGTCTTCGTAGCTGGTAAAGCTCAGGTAAAATGCTTGTATTGCTGGCCAGAACACTGTTGCAAATAACAGAATTAGTGCTGGGAGTAAAAATATGTAGGGTGTTAGTTTCTGTTTGATAAATTGCCAGTTTTGCAGCTTGGGTGGATTCATGGCGGGATTTTATTGATAATTGACCACAGATAAACACAGATAGGTCTGTATTTAGTTGTTGGAGAAATGGTTTTTTAGGTAGCTTTTACATGGCGGATATGGCACAAACTTGTAAGCCAACAGGTGTATTGATAATTACAGAGTCTACACCAAAGACTTGGGCGATCGCATGGGGTGTGAGGACTGCTTCCGGTGTACCCACCTCCCACAGATGACCTTGTTTTAATAAGGCGATGCGGGAACTATAGCGAGCTGCTAAATTGAGTTCGTGTAGAACGGTGACAATGGTTAAATTCTGCTGTTGATTGAGTTTTTCCAGTAGTTCTAAAAGTTGTAATTGATACTTGACATCTAAATAAGTTGTGGGTTCGTCTAATAATAATACTTTCGGTTCTTGGGCTAGTGCTAAGGCTAAAAATGCCCGTTGTCTTTCACCACCGGAAAGTTGTTCAACTAGGCGATCGCTCAATTGATCTAGTTGCGTTTCTGCAATAGCTGCTGTAACTTTTTCCCGGTCTTCACTGCTTAGTTCCCATTGCCACCAAGGTTGATGGGGGGTGCGTCCTAAACTGACTAGTTGGCGCACTGTTAACCCGGCGGGAATTGTTTGTTGTTGCGGTAATAATGCTAACTTCTGCGCCACTAAATGGGGAGGCTGAGAATGAATCGCTTTGCCATCCAGTAGGACTGTGCCTTGCTGTGGGGAGAGAATGCGACTGAGTAATTTTAGGATGGTAGATTTACCAGAACCATTTGCACCCACTAAACTTAACCATTCTCCTGTTTGTAGAGATAGGTTAATATCTTGGATAATGGGTAATGCTGTGTAACCACCAGTGAGGTTTTGCAGTTCTAAGGGCATTATTTGGGTGATCAAAAATTACTCCTGACAGTCTACTCCATCGCCAAAGTTTTTTGAGGATATTTGCATTTTTTTTAACGGAGAGGGAGGGATTCGAACCCTCGTATACGTTTCCGCATAACAGACTTTCCAGGTCTGCGCCTTCAACCACTCGGCCACCTCTCCAGGGTCAACGATTTATAATCCTACTATGAAATTTGAGAAAATGCAACCATAAAAGCAGATAAATTAAATTAAAGCTCAAGTCTAGTTTGGAAATCCGAAATCACCATGTCCCACACATATACGATTAAAGTTCGCGATCGCGCCTCTGGCAAGGAATACAGTCTAAAAGTTCCCGCAGACCGCTACATCCTCCACAGTATTGAACAACAAGGGGAGGAACTACCCTTTTCCTGTCGCAATGGGGCTTGCACAACTTGCGCTGTGCGGGTGGTGTCTGGAGAAATTTACCAACCGGAGGCTATTGGACTATCCCCAGCTTTGCGCCAGAAAGGGTATGCTTTGTTATGCGTTAGTTATGCTCATTCTGATTTAGAAGTGGAAACTCAAGACGAGGATGAGGTTTATGAACTCCAGTTTGGTCGGTATTTTGCTAGAGGTAAGGTTAAAGCGGGTTTACCCTTAGATGAGGATTAAGATTTGTTTCGCGCCCAGGCGCAAAAACGCAAAGGTTTTTCTTGGGATCCTTTTGGGTTCCTTGCTGTTTTTCGTGGGTTGTCAGGGCGATCATGACCAAACTGCAAGCAATCGCACTCAGGTGAGAGTGTCCCGGGTAGTCAGTGGTCAAACTTTGGAAGTTCTAGGTATGGCTGAACAACCAAATTTGATTTCTTCGGTGCGATTACTTGGTCTTGATGCACCAGATTTGCGACAAAGTCCCTGGGGAGATGAGTCTAAAGCAGTTTTAGCGCAGTTGATTGGTGAGCAAGAAAAATCCGTGATCTTGGAGTTTGATGTCCAAGCCAAGGATAATTTTGGTCGGATTTTGGCCTATGTGTGGAAAGACCAGCAGTTATTAAATGAAGAATTGCTTAAACAAGGGTATGCTTTGTTTGTGTCGCGATCGCCTAATCACAAATATGACCAGCGCTTGGAACGGGCCCAACAATGGGCTAGACTCATGGAAAAAGGGATTTGGAACCCAGAAAAACCTCTGCGTGTCCCTCCTGCTGAGTTTCGCCGCCGAAATTTTTAGGGACTGAGGGAAAGATTATAACTTCCCAATGATTAATCACTAATGACTAATTTACAAATTTTTCTAGACATTGCTACGGAAGCGGCCTTGGCTGCAGGTGCAGTTTTGCAGGGGTATTTGGGTAAGTTAGAAGGTGCTATTACCGAAAAAGGCCGCCCTGGTGATTTAGTCACCGTCGCGGATAAAGCCTCGGAAGCTGAGATTTTGTCAATTTTGCGTCGCCATTTTCCCCAACATTCCATCCTGGCGGAGGAATCAGGGAAGTTGGGTAATCAAGATCATCAGTATCTCTGGGCAGTTGACCCCTTAGATGGTACAACTAATTACGCCCACCAATACCCGGCTTTTGCTGTTTCTATTGGTTTATTGGTTGATGGTGTGCCGCAAGTAGGTGTAATTTATAACCCTTTCCATGATGAACTATTTCGGGCAGCCACTGGCTTAGGGGCGACGCGCAACCGCCATTCTATCAAGGTTTCAGAAATATCTGACTTGAGTAAAAGCATTTTGGTAACGGGATTTGCCTATGATCGCCGCGAAACATCAGATAATAATTATGCAGAATTTTGCCACCTGACTCATCTTACCCAAGGTGTGAGGCGTAGTGGTTCCGCCGCCCTGGATTTGGCTTATGTTGCTTGCGGCCGTGTAGATGGTTACTGGGAAAGGGGAATTTCTCCCTGGGACGTGGTGGCCGGTGTAGTATTATTGCGGGAAGCTGGGGGTAGAGTTACTGCCTATGACGGCACTCCTTTCAACATAGCATCCGGTAGAATTTTGGCTACTAATGGCAAGATTCACGACCAGCTTAGTCATCAGTTGGTGGAAGTCCCGCCTTTGTCGATGTGGAAATAACAGTGGAAAATTAAATCCCACTGACGAAATAGGGTTGACAACCAAACCTAAAATAGAAAAGGCTTGAAGGCAATTAACTAGTTAGTCGCCCGACAGCAACTTCACCTCCTGATCATGGCTGTAAGCAAGCAGATAAATCTGGGGGTGGGGTTTGTTTGGTGGTTTGTTTGGTGGGAAGAAAAAATAATGGTGTATCAACCAGCAGCGGGAGCCAGGGATTTATTACCTTTAGATGTGGCACAAAAACGCTGGATTGAAGATAGATTACAGCAGGTGTTTCATCGTTGGGGATATCACAGGATTATTACTTCAACTTTGGAACGGATGGATACTCTGATGGCGGGAGAAGCAATTCAGCGCCAGATGGTGATTCAACTGCAAAATGGTGAAGATGAAGAATTAGGTCTGCGTCCAGAATTGACCGCTTCTATTGCTCGTGCAGTGGCTACGCGGATGGCGGATGTTACCTATCCCCAACGCCTCTACTATAATGCCAATGTCTTTCGCCGTACCTGGGAAAACAGGCACAATCGCCAGCAAGAGTTTTATCAAGCTGGGGTGGAGTTGTTAGGTGTGGGGGGATTGTTAGCTAATGCAGAAGTGCTGCTGTTGGCAAGCAATTGTCTGGCGGTACTGGGGTTGCCGAATTGGCATTTAATTTTGGGGGAAGCGGGAATTACGCGATCGCTCCTGGATGCTTTCCCCCGAAATCTCCAAGC
This sequence comes from Anabaenopsis tanganyikae CS-531, assembly GCF_029891675.1. Lineage (NCBI taxonomy): Bacteria > Bacillati > Cyanobacteriota > Cyanophyceae > Nostocales > Nodulariaceae > Anabaenopsis > Anabaenopsis tanganyikae. The sequence goes on along the minus strand of NZ_JANQDF010000043.1, from coordinate 7,370 downwards.
TCAAGTTCGCAGTGCGATCGCCCATCTTGACCGCATCGCCATAGATACTTTACCCCTGAGCGATGAATTACGCGATCGCGCCAGAATTATGATGGATCTGCGCGGTGATAGTGGGGATGTCTTACAAAAAGTTAGTGCTCTTGGTTTAGCTCCAGAGCAGCAAGAGATGGTTAATCATCTCAAATCTGTGGTAGAGTTATTACAATCAGAAGGCAATTTTCCTTTAATTCTTGACCTCAGCTTAATCCAAACTATAGACTACTATACTGGCATAGTCTTTGAAATTGTTAGCGATACTGGTTCACAAGCCAGAGTTTTAGGGCGGGGTGGTCGCTACGACAAGCTTTTAGGTTTATATCATCCCCAAGGTGAAGATATTCCTGGGATTGGTTTTGTCTTAAACATTGAAGATTTATACCAAGTTATTTTATCTACTCAGCAATTACCACAATCAACCCCAGTCAGTCACTGGTTAGTAGTAGCCCAGACACCAAATGCTACAGCTGCAGCCTTTGCCCACGCCCAAAAACTGCGTGATTGTCCTGATTTGCTGAGAGTAGAAATGGATTTAGGCGGCACAGATGAAGCAGCTATTAGACAATACGCCAGCGATCGCGGTATTGCCCAAATTGCTTGGGTTAAATCAGATGGTTCCATTATCAATGAACCATTGCTGTAGTTCATTCTAGCACAAAACCTCGCCCTATCTTTAACTCACCTCTGCTTGGTCAGAAGATGGGTTGGGGGTGAGGTGGAGGTTGGTAAATAATCCTGCTAGGCTAGATATAGCTGATCCGAAAGAAAGGGAATTGAAAAAATGCCGCACACCATTGTTACTGATGTTTGTGAAGGTGTTGCTGACTGCGTAGATGCTTGTCCAGTAGCTTGTATTCATGAAGGCCCAGGTAAAAATGTCAAGGGGACCGATTGGTATTGGATTGATTTTGCCACCTGTATCGATTGTGGTATATGTATCCAAGTTTGCCCAGTAGCAGATGCGATCCTTGCCGAAGAAAGACCCGATTTACAAAAAACACCTTAAAATTTTTCGGTCAACGTTTTATATTTATAACACCGTTGACCAATGACTAATGACCAATGAGTAATGAATATTTATTAGAAGTTAAAAATGTCCACGCTGGATACATTAAAGATATAGATATCCTCCAGGGCGTAAATTTTTGTCTCAAACCCGGTGAACTGGTCGCAGTGATTGGCCCCAACGGTGCGGGTAAATCCACCTTAGCCAAAACCATCTTTGGGCTGCTGACTCCTCACACGGGTACTATTACCTTTAAAGGTGAAAATATTGCTGGGCTAAAGTCCAATCAAATCGTCACTAGGGGAATGTGTTATGTACCACAAATCTCTAATGTTTTTCCTTCCCTGAGTGTAGAGGAAAACTTAGAAATGGGGGCTTTTGTGCGGAATGTCCCCATCAAACCCTTAAAAGACAAAATTTTTACTATGTTTCCTAGACTGAGCGATCGCCGTCGCCAACGTGCTGGTACACTCTCAGGAGGAGAACGCCAAATGCTGGCCATGGGGAAAGCATTGATGTTGGAACCGAGTTTATTGTTATTAGATGAACCTTCTGCGGCCTTATCCCCCATTCTAGTTACCCAAGTATTTGAGCAGATTAAACAAATTAATCACACAGGTACAGCAATTGTCTTAGTGGAACAAAACGCCCGTAAAGCCTTAGAAATGTCTGACCGTGGCTATGTCCTAGAGTCGGGACGTGATGCTATTTCTGGATCTGGTCAAGAATTACTACATGATCCTAAAGTAGCTGAATTATATTTGGGTGCTGGTAAAACCCACTAAACTTCTGTTAAAAATAGCCATCACCTAAGCTTAATGATCATCAAACTTAGTAACGCAGAGAATCTGCGTTACTAGCCTAAAACATTTTAATACTCTGGAACCGAAGGATCGATTTCCTTACTCCAAGCGTTAATTCCACCTTTAACATTAGTTCCCTCAATTCCGGCTTCCTTGAGGATAGCTAAAGCTTTGGCAGAACGTCCCCCCAGTTTACAATGAGCAATTAAGCGATGACCATTCAGTATTTCCTTTACCTTGGCTACGCCGTCGCCATTTTCAATATCTGGTAAGGGGATCAATACAGAACCAGGAATTTTAGCGATTTCGTATTCATGGGGGTTACGAACATCTAAGAGAACAAAATCCTTAGCACCGCTATCTAGTAATTCCTGCAATTCTTTGACAGTCATTTCTGACATTTCCATCTGCTGTTTAGCCTCCTGCGCCTTAGCTTGCGGAATTCCGCAGAATTGTTCATAGTCTATCAGCTTTTCAATTACGGGGCGAATAGGATTAGGGCGCAATTTCAACTCCCGAAATTTCATATCTAAGGCGTTGTACAACAGTAATCTTCCACTGAGGGTGTTACCTTGTCCGGTGATGATTTTTACTGTCTCCGTAGCCTGAATAATCCCAATCATTCCTGGTAAAATACCCAGTACGCCACCTTCTGCACAAGAGGGAACCATTCCTGGCGGTGGTGGTTCTGGGTATAAGTCACGATAGTTAGGGCCGCCTTCGTAGTTAAATACTGTAGCTTGTCCTTCAAACCGGAAAATAGAACCGTAGACGTTGGGCTTGTTTAATAACACGCAAGCGTCATTAACCAGGTATCTGGTGGGGAAGTTATCAGTACCATCAACCACAATATCATAGGGCTGCATGATATCTATGGCGTTTTCTGAACTCAGGCGAGTTTCGTACAAGTCAACCTGACAATAGGGGTTAATTTCGTGAATGCGATTTTTTGCCGATTCAATTTTGGGTTTACCTACCCAGGATGTACCGTGAATAACTTGGCGTTGCAGATTGGAAGTATCGACGACATCGAAATCAACAATACCAATGCGGCCAATACCTGCTGCAGCAAGATATAACAGTAATGGCGAACCTAGTCCACCAGTACCAATACACAATACACTAGCCACTTTTAAACGCTTCTGCCCTTCCAGCCCAATTTCTGGCAAAATCAGATGGCGGGAATAGCGTTCATAATCGTCTTTGGTCAACTGGATTTCATCCAGATTGGGATTGAGCATAGAAATTAAGTAGATCAGCGAGGAATACTTATACTACCGAAAAAAGGGTATGTTTAAATTATCTTGTTAATGGACTCTGGTTGAAACTGATCATGTTCATCCAGACTCCAGCTTGTGACCGTACCAGCTTTGCCATTGTTAACAGAAACTATTATATACGAGTATTCCGCCCAAGCATATAGGCGATCGCATTCTGAAGGTATAGCAGGATGATCAGGGTGTGAGTGGTAAATACCGATAATATTCAGACCGCGATCGCGTGCTGTTTTTTGTGCTTGTAACATCACTTGGGGGGGCGATCGCATATCTTTTGCGGGTACTCTCTACTATCTGTTCACCAGTCAAATCATCGCCTTGGCTGTTCCAGGTGTTTTCTGTGGGTATGATCTCTATGACAGTTTTACCCTCCCTACCCAGACGACCAAGAATTAGCCCACAGCATTCTTCTGGGTAGGTGCTTTCACCATGGTTACAAATCATTTGCTGGTGGTGGGGAAGGAGTTTGAGTACCCGACTATTCATCAAAAATTGCGACTTTGCTGATCAATGTAAGATGCTAGCAGTTCCTTAACTTCCACGACATCACTGATGAGTCGATCATAATCAGAAGTTTTGAGTATATGCAAGTCATGGCAAAGCAGCAGGTAATATTCCACTTCAATTACCCCATCCCTCGCCATTTCCAGACAATCCAGTTGGATTTCATAGTCATCGCGATCGCATCCCTGAGCGATCTTAATGGCGATGGAAGCACAAGCTAAACGGATTTGTTGTGTTAGTCCCAGCAATTCCTCCTCTGGAAAGGTTTTAGTAATTTCATAAACTGCAATTGTCAGTTCATGCGCTTTTTCCCATTCTTGCAGTTCTCTAAAATCTGTCATTGTATTGGTATCCTTGAGGATTTATGGGGTGACCAATGCCTACCTCATTATCATATGCCACTATTGAGCTACTAGCACTATGCTACCCAATTAAATATCATCCAATTCCTGGAAAAAACCGAATATCGTTAACTGTAATTTTTAGTATAAAATAATTCTAGTAAAAATCAACTTGATAATGCAACCCCATCAACCTACTGTAGTGGAATTCCGCGATGTTACCCTTAGACGCAACCATCGCTTTTTGGTATCTCATCTCAATTTTTCTATTATTCAGGGAGAAGCCCTAGTATTACTCGGACGTAGTGGGAGCGGCAAAACCACTACTATGAAGTTAATCAATGGCCTCTTGATGCCTACACAAGGTGAAGTATTATTTAATGGCATTCCCACCACTGAATGGGATGAAATTAAATTACGGCGCAATATTGGTTATGTCATTCAAGAAACTGGGTTATTTCCCCATTTCACCGTAGAACGTAATGTAGCTTTAGTGCCGACTTTACTGGGTTGGCAATCTAAACAAATTAAAATCCGGGTGTATGAATTGTTGCAAATGGTAGGGTTAGAGCCTCAACAATTTGCCGGGCGTTATCCTCATGAACTTTCGGGGGGACAAAAGCAACGGGTAGGTGTAGCTAGGGCATTAGCTGCCGACCCGCCAGTATTATTGATGGATGAACCCTTTGCCGCCCTTGATCCCATGACGCGCTTAGAACTACAACAAGAATTTCACCGGTTACAACAAGAATTAAATAAGACTGTGGTGTTTATTACCCATGATATTCAAGAAGCCTTTGTTTTGGCTTCCCGAGTTGGGTTAATGTCTGAGGGAGAACTAGTACTATTAGGGACAAAGGATGAATTTAAGGGATCTGTACATCCTGAAAGTCTAGCTTTTCTCAAATGTCTGCAATCTCTGGAAAATTTATGAATGACTTTTTCTTGTTTAAGTATGCTCCGGAAATCCTCCAACATACCCTAGAACACTTATTTATGGTCAGCATTGCCATGGCCACGGCGACAGTCATTGGTATCCCCTTAGGTATTCTCATCACCCGCAAAACTCACCTGCGCCAGGGGGTTCTCGGTATTGCCAATATTTTGCAAACCGTCCCCAGCCTAGCATTATTTGGTTTACTGATTCCAGTGCCGATTATTGGGGGTATTGGTATGATTCCCGCCATAGTTGCCCTAACTTTATACTCCTTTTTGCCCATTATCCGTAATACTTACACTGGGATCACCGGAGTAGATGCCGCAATTCGGGAAGCTGGTAGAGGTATGGGAATGACAGATAGACAATTATTGTCACAGGTAGAAATTCCTTTGGCTATGGGGGTGATTTTGGCAGGTGTGCGGGTAGCAACAGTAATTTCTATCGGTATTGCGACGATCGCCGCCGCTATTGGTGCTGGTGGTTTGGGGGTGTTTATTTTTCGCGGAATTGCCGTGGTAAATAATCAATTAATTTTAGCTGGGGCTGTCCCGGCGGCAATTCTTGCTCTGCTGGCTGATGGGGGTATTGGTTGGTTAGAAAGAAAATTAACAGTTAAAACTTAAATTTTTGATGGTTTATGGTGGTTGTGGCTTTGGGAACAAATGAAAAGATTTTTGTCTGTTTTAACTTGTTTGATGTTGGTAGCGATCGCTGGTTGTAATTTCAATTCTACTTCTAGCGATACTGGTGATATTGTTGTTGCTTCTAAGAATTTTACTGAACAAGATATTTTGGGGGAACTTTTAGCCCAGCAAATCGAGGATCATACTGATTTAACAGTTACTCGCCGCCCTCGTTTAGGTGGGACTTTTGTTTGTCATAATGCGCTTGTGGCTGGACAAATTGATGCTTATATTGAGTATACAGGTACAGCGTTTAATGCCATTTTAAAAGAGAAAGTAGTACATGACCCCAAGCTAGTTAGCGAAAAGTTAACACGGGCCTATGCAGAAAAGTTTAACTTAGAAGTAATGCCCAGTTTAGGTTTTGAAAATAATTATGCCATAATTGTGCGTGGTGAAGATGCTCAACGGTACAATCTTCAAACCATCTCAGATGCAGTTAAATATACACCTAAATGGCGCGGTGGGTTCGGTTACGAATTTTTAGAACGGGAAGACGGTTTCCCCGGATTCGCTAAAACCTATGGTATGGAGTTTGCTAGACCTCCCCAAATTATGGACTTAGGTTTAATCTATCGAGCCTTGACTCAAAAACAAGTGGATATGGTGGCGGGTAATTCTACAGATGGGCAAATATCCCGACTAGGTTTAGTAGTCCTTAAAGATGATAAACAGTATTTTCCACATTATGAAGCAGTGCCCATTGTCCGTAAAGAAACCTTACAGAAATATCCCCAATTAAGAGCAGCTATCAATCAACTGACCGGGAAAATTACGGAGCAAGAAATACGACAATTAAATAACCTCGTGGAAGGGGAATTACAAGATATTAAAACTGTGGTGGGCGAGTTTCGCAAATCAAAACAACTCTAGATATAACTGATTAATAACTCATCCCATGGGTATTTTTACTGCATACAAACCTATGGCGATCGCGAAACGCTGCTGCTTGATGCTACACAAAGATACCTGGAAGTAAGCGACGAACAGGTTTTAGGAGCCGCCCTATAGATATTATCGCCGGTAGAAAAAAAGTCGAATTATTGAAGTTTAATTGAACTTCGGTTAATTACCTTTCCACCTGACAAGTATCGGGTAACACCCCATTATATAATGTCCGTAAGACTAAATTAACTACCAGTGGTAACCTGTTATGAACGAGCCACAACCAGGGGAATTTGATGTAGTACTAGGTGGTACTGGTAACGCTCCAGAATTTGCTGCTGTCTTAGGGGGAATCCAGGGGATACAGCAGAAATATAACAATCCTGACCCCAAGGTTAGGATAAATGCAATATCCCAAGCCCTGAACTATGGAGATGAGGGGGTTAACTTACTTCTCCAAGCTTTAACTACAGATGAATCAGTCGATGTGAAGAATGCGGCTTATAATCTTCTATCCTCTAAGTATGGCAAGTTAATTGAGTCTGTAACTGCTTATCAACCAGAAAAAACAGTAACATCATCGCAGTCGCAAGATACCCGCACGGGAAATTCAAATCAAGTTGATTCAGTTGCTCTTGATCCTAATGATACTGATGCTTATATCAATCGCGGTAATGTTTTCTATGACCAGGGGGAATGGGAATTAGCACTGGCTGATTATAACCAAGCTATTGCAATTAATCCTAACTATGCTGATGCTTATATGGGTCGCGGTAATGTTTTCTATAACCAGGGGGGATGGGAATTAGCACTGGCTGATTATAACAAAGCTATTAAACTTAATCCTAACTATGCTCTAGCTTACTACAATCGGGGTTTGCTTTACTATAACCAG
>NZ_JANQDF010000042.1:0-7613 GCF_029891675.1 Anabaenopsis tanganyikae CS-531 | reverse complement strand
GACCATTGTCCGTATAAAATCTTCCTTGTCCACTTTCCTTCCTTGTCTTCGGTAGTCTTGCCTTCACAGATCATATTAAAAACCTACCCTTGTAAGGAAGGGGGTGGGGTCAAACAATAGTTGATACACTAATCATGACTTTCCAAACATCCTCTTAACTTTCTTCTTTCTAGCGCTTTTGTCTCTTGGCGGTTAGTTTCCAACCACTGAATCATCTCAGGTGATAAATCCCGCTTATCTCTGCTCACTGCATCAATACAAACGTGTCGAGTCACAGCCTTAACAACTAGAACATCTGCCAGTATAATTTCATAACTAACTTCAAACTTATTCGCAGTTATTTGATGGGGAAATAAACTTACTTCTAACTGGTCTCCACAGAACATTGGGCGAAAAAAATCCACATTAGCATGAACAATAGGAATAGCTATAGATGGATGAGTAAAAAAATCTTTGAGATTAATACCCGATACTTCTAAAGATGCTTCGTAGGCTTCATGACATATAGATAAAGCATGGGCAAAATAAACTACTCCAGCGCCATCTGTATCTGCAAGGCGAATAGTGCGATGATAGGTAAAAGACATTATTTTAAAGGGTAGTAGATATCCTCAGAACTGGGGTTGAGGTAGGGATGCTGCAAATCAATGGAATGTTGAGCAAAATGTTGCTCAATCATTCTCATACGCTCCTCCATTGTATTTTGACCTTGTTCCCAAGCCTCCAACAAAGCATTGGCGACAATTTGGCAACGGTTGATACCAAAATTTTCTTGAGTGGCAAATTTTTGGGTAGGCTCTTCAGCTAAACCCAATCCAGGGGCTAAAAACTTAGTAAATAAGGGTATTTCAGCTTGGAAATGAGATTCACACCCCCTATAAACATTCTCAAGGATTTTGTGCAATGCTGGATAGTCCTGAGCTTCAAAGTAGAGTATACCTGAGTCATAGCGTCCGTAGGCAGCGGGATGATAGAGAACCTGAAAGGTAAAAGCAATATTGGCTGCGTTGAGTTGTTGGGTTAGTCCATCCATGGAGGCGATCGCACCAGATGAGGTAAAATTAAAGTAGATTCTCCCGGTACCTAAATTCCCATCTAGGTTACTTTGCTTTTCCTGTCCTACATTGCTAACTGCTAAGTAGCAGCCTTTTTGCAGTCGGTTTTTAGGCATCCAAATCGCCACTAATTCCCCCACCTTGGGAGACTTTTTACTAGGTTTAAGATGGCAGTCTGGCTCAATATATACCGTCAAACCGCCTTTAGTGACTGCCATAGTACCATCAGGTTCTCGACTCAATACCCGCCAACTGGGGTCAAAATAACCTTTACCGTGATTGCTCGTCTGTAGTTGTTCGTAAAATCCCCAATCAACATCTAAGAGAGAATGAGTTTCTAAATTTTGGTGTCCCCAGCAATTACTAGTTTCAGTATCTAAGGCCAAGGTGGTTTTTAGGGAACCATTGTAGTAGATACCGTAAAGGAAATTTCTCAGTAGTAGAGTCAGATATTTATGCTGTAAAGCCGGAGAATTTTGTTGAAATCTCTCTGCTAGTTTAGCAGGTAAAGAAAAAGATTGATAGTGGGGGTGGGAAATACAAAACTTAGAATTTATCTCGATATTTTTAGCAATATCCAGCAGGTAAGTTTGCAATGTATAGGTGGGACAGTATAGCATTACTTGATATTAAGAATTACTTAAACAAACATGGTGGTGACCGTTGGCTGTGATTAACAACCCCGCAGGCGAGTTTTTTGGTAATAAAGAGGAACTAATTGCTGTTGTTTTTCTCTTTGGGGGAGTTGATGAAATTCTGTCAAAGGGTTGAGAATTTCCCCCTGAGAAACGCCGAAAATACTCAATATAGATTCTTGTGGTATGGTAAGGAGATTCTTAGCAACATCAAGCATATAAATGTCACTATTGCCAAAATGTTTAAGAGATTTAATATTTGCTTGAATTTGATGAATTAGCGCCAGTCCTGTAAACTGAATAACTCGGACAATAAAGTTACTTTGGTACTGCAAAATCATGGGAAAAGTTTTGACATAAGCCCGAATTAACCCCAGTAATGAAGGTTGTAGCAACTCTAAGGGTGTAATCGCTAAATGCAGGGATTCTTCTAACTCAAGGGTGGGATCTACTACTAAGCTAGAAAGCCAAATTGTTAAATAGCTGGCGATAAGGGTACCTATATCAAAGGCGGGGTCACCCCAACCACAAGCTTCCCAATCAATCAGTTTAATCAGGCAATTATCTAACTGATGCCAACGAGAATGAATTAAAATATTATTTAAGGTGAGGTCATTATGAGTCAAGCAGCAAGGTTCCCATTCATAAGCCAAATCGGCGATCGCTGATTCTAAAGTCTCATAACCTTGGTAGAGAAGGTAAAACTTTAACGCCTCAGTGGGAACTGTACCAAATATTTCTGGGGTAATAGAATCCACCCCTTGGGCTGGATTGTAAAAGCTATAGCGAAACTGTCCTTGAGGCCCAGCTGACATAAACTGACGATATTCTCGCTGTTGGAAGGTAGCGCGATGTAGTCCCGCTAATGTACTACCAATGGCGGTAGCAATTTCTGGCGGAAAAATAGCATTGTGACCATAAAATTCTCCTAGTTCCGAATATTCAGTTAAGTAATTACGAACCAGGATAGAATGTTCTTGATCAAAATTTACTATTAGTGGTGCGATCTCAGTTATATTACCTATAACTGGAAACTGCTGTAATAATTGCTGAAATAGCCATTCATTAAAAAAATCATGGGAATTTCCATAGTTTTCAAGATGACATTTTTGTTTAACCAGCAGTTTTTGATTATCTCCTAAAGTCAAGAGTAAATTTAAGTTATGTTGACTACTTTTGAGCAAGTCATATTTATTCAATGCGCCATCTTCTGAGGAATACATACCTCTTTCTTTCAGGTATTCGATAACTTTCTGAGAAGACAGTGGTAATAACATGTATGATGTCCTACTTGGTAAAAGTACCGTTGCTTGAGATGAATTTGGCAGTTTCGATACACAGCAAAAATTGAACCAATCTATTCATATCTTATCTATCAAATTAAAACCTGCCATAATGGCAAGATAACTTGATTTTTTAATTTAAATTAGGCTGCTAAATACTGTATAGCCTTGAGTTTTCACAGCCCAATAGCAGCAATAAAACAACTATCCACAGATGGATATGAGCAAATTTAAGCATTGATTACTGGCTGATGCTCTTTGGTTCTACTGATACAATTCTGCAAAAATGTATTATTAATTACAAAATACATCATTTCTCGTGGGGCTAATTATTGACTAAGAGTAATTATGATTCTCAATACTTAGACTAGAAGTACCAGCATCCTCAACCCCATAATTATATACAGCCCTATTTTTATAGATCATCACCAACGCCAAAAAACCGGATATTTTCAGCAAGTCAAAGATTAAGAATTTATCCCGGAGCAACCGGTTTCAGGGGAGACAAAGATCACACATTCACATTCACGGAGTCTATGTTAACGGCCATGTAGATTTTGACTTTACTACCAGGGTTAGCAGACAATTGACCATAGTGCCTTATTTAAACTACCCTGTTAATTGATGGATAATCCAGCGATGCCACGTAATTCATCCTATAGCCATAGCCAGGTTCAATTTCTCCAATGTCAAGCAGCATCACTTTTACTCTACCAATCTGTATTGGAAAGCGAAGTGGGGATGGCATTTCTTGACCTGTTGCAAGCTATACGTTACACTGATGCCGATGCACGGAGTTGTCTCAAAGCTTATGGCAGTTATTTTTATGCCTTAAGTGCTAAACATCAAAATTGGGAAGACTACCTAATTAGTCAAATTCTCCGTAGTGAGAATCCTTTTAGTAAACTGGCTCAACAGCAAGACGTTGAAGATTTACCCCGGTCGTTACTAGCAGCAGTGGAGCATGATTTACAGGTGTTGCAGAATCTTTATGAATGTAGTAGTGCTTCTTTGAGCGAGTGGGTGCAAACTGTAGCTCAGTTACCCATTTCACCTATTGTCTGGTACACAGAGCAAAACATTGGTATAGAGACAAAGTTCAAAGTATTACTACAAAAGTTAGATAATTGGGGTGATGCTGTGGAGGATTTGGCAGATCATTATCGCCAGTGTGGCACAGGCTTATTTGTAGAATATCATGCGTTGCGCTGGCAAGAAGGTAAGTTTGTAGGTATCAAGTACCCTGACCCGATCAACCTGAAAACTTTAGTGGGTTACGAGTCTCAACAAGAAACTTTAATCAAAAATACAGAGTTTTTATTATCAGGAGAGGTGGCACAGCATATACTACTTTACGGTAGTCGGGGGTCGGGTAAATCTTCTGTGGTCAAAGCTTTGTTAAATGAGTATGGCGATCGCCATCTACGTTTGCTGGAAGTCGCAAAATCTGATTTGCACAATTTGCCCAAAATTGTCGAGCAGTTGCGGGGAGTACCACAAAAATTTATTATCTTTGTTGATGACCTTTCCTTTGAAGAAGATGATGATGCTTTTAAAGCACTTAAGGTAGTTTTGGAAGGTAATTTGACTGCACGTCCCCAAAATGCGGTGGTTTATGCTACTTCCAACCGTCGCCACTTAATTCGCGAGTTTTTTACAGACAGACCCACACCCAAAGATCATGACGAAATCCACTCCTGGGATACAATGCAGCAAAAGCTTTCCTTTAGCGATCGCTTTGGTATCACTCTCACTTTTGCACCAGCGGATCAGGATACTTATTTAAAAATTGTCCAACATTTAGCAGCACAAGCCCAAATTGATATTACTCCCGAAGATTTAGAATATCAAGCATTACAGTGGGCAACCCGCCACAATGGTCGTTCTGGACGTACAGCAAGGCAGTTTATTGATTTCTTAAAAGCAGATTTAACAGTATCTCATCCCCATACAGATCACATCCCCTGAAATCATCACTTAAAATCGATGACAAGCCCCTATCATCATCTTTATTTACTTTTAATCTTACCCTATCCATACTAGATATGAAATCAATTACATGGTGATATCTCATTGTGCTACTCCCTAAAATCCACAAAGAATTATAGTTAGATATTTCACAATTATCTTGCTAAGTAATAATGACATTAAAACATACCTATCCTAACAACTCAAATACCCTGAGAAAAACCAATATGCCATCAGCAACCATCAGCAATCGATATATTCTAGGTATCGTCGCCTTTAGTATCAGCTTTGGTATTAGTCTTGTCCCCCAGTGGAATTTCAACCAAGCCTTAATCACCGGTATAATTACTATAATTTCTACCTATGCAGCCATATTATTTACAGATAAGCGCCGTGGGAATTATGAAATGATGATTTTAACTTCCAATCGCAAGCGCATTAAAGAAATGGAGGGACTAAAACGGCGGATTGTTCAAGAAGTTAATCAAATAGAAGAGATGCGTAACTTCTTGTACGCAGATTCACAAAGCTTGGAAAATCAAATATCAGAGTCTCGTATTCAAAGAGATAAAATTCATAGAGATTTAGGTATATTTGCAGCCCAAAAACAGCAGTTAGAAACCGATACCATTAACCTCAATGCTGAAATAGAAGCTCTGGAACAAAATAAAACAGAACTGCATCATACTTGCTCTCAACTCACAACCGAAAAACGTCGTATGGAGTTGAATTGTAATACCTTTCGCGGTGAAATTATGCAGTTGCAAAATCAAATCTATCAACTCCAGGAAGAAAAACAAGAACTTGAGACTAATGTCACTCTGTTAGATAGGCTCAAACCCCAACTAGAGGAAAAGATGTATGAACTGCGAACGGAAATTCAAGCACTAGAAACACAGATTAATGACCAAAAACAATTATTATTATCTACCAAAACTGAAACGGAAAATTTAGCCGAAAACCTCAATTACCTAGAAAATAAAATCACCGAAAAGCAATCAGAATTACAGCAACTCACATCAGAAATATCCTTATTGCAAGCAGAAAGAGACTCATTACAAAGCCAAGTATGGGAATTACTTCAACAACCAGAAACATTAAATCCAGAACTATCACCTGAAAATTGCCATGAAGATGGCAATGATGTGTTTCCTTTTACGGAGTTAATTGATTCTGTAGAGACAATCAATACATCTGAGATTTTACCTGAACAATGGCAGAAACTTTTAGAAATCCTCCCCAACCATGAAATTCAGGCGTTAAAAGCTATAGTAGAACAAGAGCATCCCCTGGTAACTATTGAGGAAATTGCCCAATCCAACAGTACCACCCCCAGTTTATTAATTGATTCTCTCAATGAACACGCCCAGGATGCTATTGGAGAACTAATAATTACAACTAATGGGGAACATCCTCAAGTGTCTGAAGAGCATATAGTTAACGCCAGAAAAATCCTGACTATGGATGAAAACCTCAGAGTTAAACAAGATTAATCTAATTAACTACTGCTATATGATTCATCGCCCCTTATTATTCTCGACTATGGCTGTAGATGTCTTTTCCAATCTACAATTACTCTTTGAATGAATAAACACATAATAATAAAGCCAATCAATACTGATAATGGAGTTAAATAACTCCAAGAGTATGACATTTTATCTAAGATATGCCAGGGTAGGATAAAGATCAGCAGGTAAGTTAATCTGTGTATATTCTGCCATTTCTTTTTTAAAAGTTTGACACTCCAATCATTAGAAGTAATTGCTAGTAAAGTTAGAATAAAAAATGAGAATATTCCTTGAAACTAATGAATATAAGTAAGAGGATTTAAGAAATCAATATTGTGTTTAAACACTATCAGTAAACCATGGCTGCAAGCTAAAACATAGGATGCAATACCAATAATTCGCCGTTTTTTTCCTAACCAACGTAAGGTTTGATTTTGGCGCGTTTTGGGGAAAACAGTTTTGAATATACTTGGCGTTAAAGTCAATATGTAAGCTATCAGTGCCAATAAGCCAAAAAAGTTAGCCAGGGTTACAGACTGAACAGACATAAGTAAACTCTTTTAAGTAAATCTTGTATGGAACAATAATATACCATCTGTTCATGATGTCAAGTGCAAAAAATGCCCTAGATTAGGGCATTGTTCCAATTTATTCAACTAATAACCTATCCCATGGTGACAAATTCCTCAGCAGAGGTGGGATGAATACCGACTGTGGTATCAAAATCAGCTTTAGTAGCACCCATCTTCAGGGCGATCGCCACTCCTTGTATAATTCTTGTATAATTTAGGATGCCAGTTTAAGGCTGATATAGCGATTCAAGCTGACATTTTCCTCAGCTGCTTCTATAACTAATCTACGGTGAAGCTCCGGAGGAATACGAACCTGAAATTTACCACTGTAGTTTCTTTCTGCAATGGGTTCCGGAATCCTCTCATTATTCGCCGCCATATCAGCTACTACATCTTTTACCAAGTTTGTAATACCTTCAAGTGCAGTAGAACGATTTTCGTGGAGATAAGATAGAGTTTGTGAAATTATAGACAAATCTACAAAGTCACTTTACCAGGGGTAAACCTGATTGGAGTTACTCCTAACCCCTCTATCCCGTCTGCAAAAGCGTTCAGGACTGCTTTTCTTAATATGTTGTACGCCCCATTTAAA
>NZ_JANQDF010000041.1:0-11386 GCF_029891675.1 Anabaenopsis tanganyikae CS-531 | reverse complement strand
ACAAAGTCTGTATTCTTAGTAAGAAAAATAGCCCCTTAAAAGACCATTGTCCGGATAAAATCTTCCTTGTCCACTTTCCTTCCTTGTCTTCGGTGGTCTTACCTTCACAGATCATATTAAAAACCTACCCTTGTAAGGTGAGGGTGGGGTAAAACGATATTTGATACACTAATCATGACTTGACAAACATCCTCTCAGAGAAGTCGGGGATCTTAAAATTTACCCTACTGCATAATCTGTAAATTGGCGTTTAAATGGGGAATGAAAACCGATAACTATATCTTGTTTGGGAATACCTAATTTTACTAAATCTTCTCCTATTTCGTTTTCTGTACCGTTGTGTTGTACCCAAATTTTACCATCTTTGATATCGAGATGTACAATACAGCCATAAACACGACGTTGATTTTTCCAACCAACATGGACAAGTTGATAATGATGATTTTGGGTATCAGAAATTAGTTGAGTTTCTATTTCTTGATCTTGGCTAGAATAGGCTGCATATTCTTGTAGAAGTTGTTGAATTATTTGTTTATATTTGGTTAGTTTATCCATTCGATAATATCCTCCGTTTCCGGTTGATAAGTAATCAGTTTTAGTTGATATCTTTTAATAATATTTTGTACCAGTCGTATGGTAAAGAAAGAGGTATAGGTATCAATGGGAACTGCTAGATAAAGTGTACGATCTGCTTCTTGTTCAGATAATGCTAACCTATAGTTGATAAATTGACCTAAAGCGGTGTGAAATTCAGAAATTGCGGATGTATTAAAAAAACTTTTAATTTCTACAGCAATTTTTTGATTTTCTCTCTCTGCTGCTAAAATTTTATCTGCACCTAAATCTATATACATATCTCCTAACTCGAAACTCACTGTATAAGGATCATGTGTGATTTTCCATCCTTGTTTTTGTAGTCCGTTTTTGACTGCGTTGTGAAATCTATCTCTTGCTGGCATAAACTAATTATATTATAACTTAATTATTTCTACACGGTTATTTTTCCATTCATCAGGCGTGGTAGCATTAAATCACGGGCTTATTTAAGTTTTTGGTTTTGATCTATAGGACTCCTATTTGATTTCTGAACAATTTCTGTTCCCTGTTCGGTGTGTTCCCTTTCCTCACTGATAATTTCTCAACTCAAATAGGATGACTATAATAGCTTGTGCACTAATATCCTAGAAGATAAAACTTTTTGATCAAATTGATGTCTTATATTTTTATTAGGTACAAGTATTGGAACTGCGATCAGGTTCAATAATATTTACAATCAGCCGCACTAGAGAAGGTGGTGTAAAAAATTCTCCCCCTTCCTGCGCTCTTGTCATGGCGAATTTGTTGAGAAAATATTCATAAATTCGCCCTAAGTTGGTCTGCTGCTTCCCATAAAGAAGATTCTAGTGAACTGATGTTAAGCATAAATGGTGAGTAACCGAGACATCCTCTGAGACTTCTATCTATATTGCCATGATTCTGATCATACTCAGAGGACTGGCTTGATTATTGACTAACTTTGACTTTTAAAATGTCCTCCAAATATAAAATCTACTGTACATTAAGAGATGAAAGATTAAATTGAGTTTTTTATCAATACCATTACAATGAGGTTTAGAGACTGGGCTACGCGAGTATTACTGATTTTCCTGATATTCACTACACTAACTATAGTGTTATCCCTAGGAATAATTACACAACGAGAAGGTAACAAAATCAACTCTAACCCACCAACAGCCGATGTGACTACAGACTGGGGCGAATATCCACAAGCACAATTACAATCCTCAAACACCTTAGAGGAAAAATCACAGGAAAAATTACAGGAAAAATCAACCGTAAATTTACCCCCACCTACTGTCACCAAGTCTGAAAATTCTAGTAGATACAGAACTACAGCAGCTTTTACCCAATATAGACCCAACTATGAAATCGCCCCAGTAGACCCCAGCAACTACGGCGATCGCTATTCTCATGATGTTAATGGCGTACCTGTGAACAATCAAGCCCTGATTGTCTTACATGAAACCGGTAATTCTGCTTCTAGTGCGGTTAACTTCTTTCAAAACCCCCATACAGATGAGAGTCTACAAGCTAGTTACCACGCTCTAATTAAACGGGATGGGACAATTATTTATTTAGTTCCCCCAAACAAACGAGCTTTTGGCGCGGGTAATTCGGTTTTTGAGAGTCCCAATGGTGCAGAAACCGTAACCACTAACCCTAGTTTACCACCCTCTGTGAATAATTTTGCTTATCATGTTTCTTTAGAAACCCCCCAGGAAGCTTGGGGTAAAAATTCTCTGCGGTCACATAGTGGTTACACACAGTTACAATATAATTCTCTGGCCTGGTTAATTGCTCAAAGTCAGGTTCCCGACTACCGCATCACTACCCATGCTTATGTAGACCGTTCTGGAGAGAGAAGCGACCCCATTAGTTTTGATAGTAATCAATTTTTACGGTTACTTCATAGCTATCGGGAACTAATTCCCACCTATCAGGCTCAAAATTAAATTTTTGATTGATCATTGAATAAAAAAGGCTATAAAGCCTTGGGTGTGTTCCCTGTTCCCTGTTCCCCGTTCCCTGTTCCCTTAGATAAAAATTACCTATTGAAAAGTTATCAAACATCGTCTAAAGTAACTTTTCCAACCAGCGAATATAGCTACTAATAGAATGGTCTTTAATCCGAGCAGATAAGAAGTTTAATTTCCATCGAGAACTTAATCTTATTCTTTGCGGAGCATAAAAATAACCTTGCCACCAACGAGGTAGAGAAGGTACGATATCAAGACCGTAGATAAAGTGATGGGTTTGGGGGACACGTTTATCATAGGACTGATAGAACTTCTTATTACCTACTTTCGGTGCGCCAAAAGTATAGACTTCAATATCAGAGAGTATGGAATTAAAATTATATTGCAGATCAAGAGCGCAGATCGTAGCTAAAGCACCGCCTAAACTATGACCAGTGACAGTCAGACGAGAAACCTGATTAGTTTGAATATAGTTATGAAGTTGATATCTTACAGACAAATAAGCATTAGCAAAGCCCCGATGAATTAAAGCCCCAGAGTTTTTACTTGCAGAGTAGGGATAGATTTGTTGATATTCAGCAATAATTCCTTTCTCAATAACCCCTTGAAAAAACTCTTTTCTCTGCTTGCAGAAATTTAAATTGGTTTTCCAATCTAAGCGGGATTCACTGCCACGAAAGACTATAGTAGTCTCATGGGTATCACTTAAAATCGCCACTTGAGTATCAGTCGCCTCTATATTAATGAGATGTGGAGGTGAAGACCAGTTAGTAAAAAAACCCGAATTAGAAATCACCTCGAACTTGTGATAAATTTCTTGAGAAGCGAGTGCCATTTTCATGGCTTTAGAATTATTAATTTCCATAGGTGAGTAGTTACTTGAGCAAAGTTTTCCGCAAGTGTTTAATATCTATTGACCACTTGACTTAATTGGCGTTAGAATATCAACTCTCAAACCCTGATTATGTCAAGTTTTTGTCATCTTATCACCTATTTAGCCCAGAAAATGCCACGTAACAAAATAATTCTCTGGGTTTAGATGGTTGACAAATTACTCATATTATGTATTTAATATATAATATTAAAAATTACTCCCACCATGCGATCGCACAGATCCTACAGGGGAACCAGAATATATAGATAGCGATCGCACAATATACCGGAATAATACCAGCCGCCATAAGTACTAGGGAAATATGGGTATTAATTTATCTCATATATTTTTAGGCTAAATGTAACCAAATAGTGGTACTATATGTTTCACATCGTGTATATAGCAATCCTAAATGATTCATGAACAATTTCTGTTCCCTGTTCCCTGATCCGGTGTTCCCTTTCCTCACTGATAATTTCTCAACTCAAATAGGATGACTATAGTTACCCAAAATACAGCACTTTTCAAGTAAATAAAGTACACACCTTAATATCATAAATCTTGTGGGGTGGGCATCGGTGCCCGCCCTTCTATACCTTAATCAGATAAAATGCGCTGTATCATCAAATAATTATACATTCTTGTATGCGATTATACCTTATTAGCCAATAATTATCATCAATGCAAGCCTCAGAAACTAAGTTACAACATATCATTGAAGGTACAATACAGTATGTAGTTCCCTTATTTCAACGAGCTTACAGTTGGAAAAAATCTGAATGGCAGGTGTTATGGGATGACATTGCAGAACTCTGCTCATTAGATCATCCTAGACCTCACTTTATGGGTTCTATTGTTACCATGCAAACCGCTTCAGGTCCTGAAGAAGGAGTAAATAAATTTTTACTAATTGATGGACAACAACGCCTAACTACAAGCTTTATTCTCCTCTGTGCTTTGCGAGATAAAGCAAAGCAATCTAGAAATAAGCAACTAGGTGAAGAAATCCATCAAACCATTCTGGTTAATCACTACAAAAAGGGTTCAGATTATTATAAATTAATGCCTACACAACTAGACCGTACAGCATTTTATCGCATCATTAATAATGAATCACCAATTGAAAATAATGTAATTTCGGAATGTTATTTATTTTTTGAAAGAAAAATTAGAAACAGCAAGTTGGAGGTTGAAAAAATCAAAAGAGTTATATGTAACAACCTCTCTGTTGTCAGTGTTAAACTTAGCAATGAAGATGATCCATATTTAGTCTTTGAAAATCTTAATGCTAAGGGAAGACCTCTTACCGAAGCTGACTTAATACGTAATTATTTCTTTATGCGGATTGATGTGGAGACGCAAGAGGAAGTTTATAAAAAATACTGGTCTCCTATGGAAGATATTTTAGGCGAAAATTTGACAGAATTTGTCCGTCATTATCTGACAAAAATTGGTAAGGAAATTAAGCAAAATCAAATTTATTTTGAAATTAAAGACCTTATTAGCAAAGGAGAAGGAGATGCAATTTCACACCTGAAAGACTTATATATTTTTGCTAACTACTATGCAAAACTTTTAAACCCTGAAAGAGAAGAAAACGAAAGTATACGCAAATATCTACATCGTATTAATCGCTTAAAAACATTTACAGTATACCCTTTCCTGCTAAATTGTTATGATGAGCTATCCCAAGATAGAATTTCGGAAGAAGATTTTGTGAGGATTTTAAAAATAATCGAAAATTTTATATTACGTAGATTTATTTGTAATATTCCAACTAGAGGTTTAAATAGAGTTTTTGCCTTACTATATTCACAGGTGAGCAAAGATTCCAATTTAGCCGCAGATAGTTTTTTAGTCCGGTTAAAATCAGATTTACAAAGCCGTAATTATCCAAAAGATGAGGAATTTAAATCACGACTAATGGATGTGAATTTATATGGTGGTGAAAATCGCTATGAAAAAGCCAAACTAATTCTTGAATCTGTGGAAGAATATTTTCAACATAAAGAGCAGGTATCTTTTGATAAGCTTTCAATTGAGCACATTATGCCACAAACTTTAAATGATTGGTGGAAACAACATTTGGGTGAAGATTGGGAGTCAACCCATCAATTACTTATTCATTCTCTAGGAAACTTAACACTTACAGCTTATAATGGTGAGCTTTCTAACGATGATTTTCCTAAGAAGCAGACTCACTTCCAAAAGAGTCATTTAGAATTAAACAAGTATTTTCATAATAAAAAATCTTGGTGCAGAAAAGATATTGAAAAACGAGGAGAATACCTAGCTGAAATTGCTTTGCAGATATGGAGTTACTTTGGTGATGAGTCAAAACCATCGCCTCAATCTCGGAGTAGTCGTAAATCTCGGAGTAGTCGTACCACTCCTAAGCTGCTTCATATATTTGAACAAGAATATCCTGTAAAAAGTTGGCGGGATGTTTTGGAAATTACATTGAATACAATTATTGATAGAGAACCTGATAGATTTAGAGATATTATAGAACAATTTCCCCGCTTTGTAGGATGGGATGAAAAAAAATTTCGCGGTTACCGAAAACTTGACAACGGGGCATTTTGTGAGGTTAATTTATCAGCAAACGACATCCGTGCTTTTTGTCAGAAAGCAATAGAAACAGCAGAAATTTCCGAGGAATGGTATTTTTATACAGTTGATGATAAGTAATGTAATATAGCATTTCCCATGCTCGTGAGGTACAAAGTTGTTTGGTTTCAGGGAACAGGGAATAGGGAACAGGGAACAGGGAACAGGGAACAGGGAATAGGGAATAGGGAACAGGGAACAGGGAATAGGGAAAAGGGAACAGGGAACAGGGAATAGGGAATAGGGAATAGGGAACAGGGAACAGGGAACAGGGAACAGGGAACAGGTAAGAAGAATTGCCGTGTGTACTGAGTCTTGTTCAAAAATCAAATAGGAGTCCTATACTACTGAAATATTACCGAGTTTTAACCATCCCCCCTAGTAAAACTGTAAATTTGCTGAGTTTCTAGGCGATCGCATATTGCCGAAGGTAGGGTATTAAAAGAGAAATTCTGACGGTCTAGCTTAACTTGCAAGTTACTTAAGGGGTCACTACCAGCAGAAATCAAAAATTCTAACTTATTCACGTAGGGTAAAGTAACTAAATTATCCAGGATTTGGAAAATTGCTTGTAAGTAAGGATGGCCATTTTGCCGATACCAATTACTATCAGCCACATTTGCTTGGTCAAAGCCCAAATGTACTGTTAAAGACGACTGAGCAAACAGCGCCAACCCCAGAGGGCGCGCTTCTTCCTGTAATAATAGATGATTTTGTTTAGCTAACAGTCGCAGTTGTTCTAAACGTTCATAGCGTTGAGTGAATAATTGTTGGTCATCTTCCCAACTAATTGCGACTGTGGCCAAGTAAGTCTGTAACAGCATATGACCCAGCTTTTGGGCTTTAGTAGCTAGGTAATAGGAATTATAATCATTAGCCTCAATCAATAACGGTAAGCGGTCAACCACTTGTAACCCATAACCCTTGAGTCCCGCAATTTTCCGGGGATTATTAGTAATCAGGCGAATTTTCTTAATCCCCAAATCCATGAGCATTTGCGCCCCCATTCCATAATCCCGCAAGTCAGCGGGAAAACCCAGACGCTCGTTAGCTTCTACCGTATCCAGACCCATATCCTGTAAAGAATAGGCTTTGAGCTTATTAATTAAACCAATTCCCCGCCCTTCTTGTCGCAGGTAAACTACAACACCTTGACCAGCGGATTCAATCATTTTGAGTGCTGCTTTGAGCTGCATCCGACAGTCACAGCGTAAAGAACCCAAAGCATCACCGGTTAAACATTCCGAGTGCATCCGCACCATCACTGTTGCATCTGGGAAATTAGCCGGGTTACCCTTGACAATGGCCACGTGTTCTGTATTATCCAGAGTATGGCGATAGGCGTAAATATCAAACTGACCGAATTGGCTAGGCAGTTTAGTCACCACCTCACGGTATATTAGGCGATCGTGTTGGAGGCGATAACTAATTAAATCCGCAATACTAATAATTTTGAGATTATGCTTTTGGGCATAATCAATTAACTCCGGTAACCGCGCCATGGAACCGTCAGGGTTTTGAATTTCACAAATTACCCCAGCCGGATATAACCCCGCTAATCGAGATAAATCTACAGCTGCTTCGGTATGTCCCGCCCGTTTGAGTACACCCCCCATTTTGGCACGAATGGGGAAAATATGACCAGGGCGGCGTAAATCTGTAGGTTTTGTGGCTGGGTTGAGGGCCACTTGGATCGTGCGGGCGCGGTCTTCGGCGGAAATTCCGGTAGTAACACCTAGTTCTGGACCCGCATCAATACTAACTGTAAATGCTGTTTGGTTAGTATCTGTGATGTTGGTTACCATTAAGGGTAAGTCTAATTCGTCCAAGCGATCGCCTGTCATGGCTAGACAAATCAGCCCCCTAGCTTGCACCGCCATAAAATTAATCATATCTGGGGTAGCAAATTGGGCTGCACCAATTAAGTCGCCTTCATTTTCGCGATTTTCGTCATCTACTACCACAATGACACGACCTGCTTTTAAGTCTGCCAAAGCAGCATCAATGGAATCAAATTTAAAGGCTGGAGTTGAAGAGACAGCACCATCAATGTTGTCCCCGGTGGTCGGTACAACCGTGGGGGAGTCGTTCCCATTCAGGGGAGTAGAATCAGTCTTTCGTATAGGCTTAGGCTTTGACACAGAAAATTCCAGCTACCAAAAGTAAATTTTTCTTACAATTTCTTCTTTATAGATTGTAGCTTGTTTATTTGGATTACAACTAAATTGCCAGACTGATCAGCTATTTTAGACTTTTCCGGTAACACTTGGGAAGCGGAATACCGGGTAACGCTACTTAAATAAATATTGATCTGTGGTGATCTTTGGAGATAAATGTTGATTTTGTCTAGTAAAAGTGTAAAATCTTGCCACAACCCAGCATTGAGGGTAATTGGTGTATTGTTGTATGCCGTGCATTTTCTAGCTGATATTTCAGAATTAACCACCTTAACTAAAAACGGATGAGGATTTCATAATTATGGGTAATTTTAGACGCGTACCTGTGGGAATTGTTGGCGCGTCAGGTTATGGGGGAGTGCAACTAGTCAGATTACTGATGGAACATCCAGAAGTTGAACTAGTTTATTTAGGGGGTGAAAGTAGTGCTGGTCGGTCTTTTGCAGACCTCTACCCCCATCTGGCTCATCTGGTTAACTTACCAATCGAACCAGTGGAACCAGATGTGATTGCTCACCGTTGTGAGGTAGTATTTCTATCTCTACCCAATGGCCTGGCTTACCAAATTGCACCCCAATTGTGTGCTAAAGGATGTAAGGTACTGGATCTGAGTGCCGATTATCGATTTAGCGATTTAACCACTTATACTAATTGGTATGGGGGACAGAGAACCGATGACACCATCGCCGCCACCGCAGTATATGGATTACCAGAACTTTACCGCGATCGCATTGCAGAAGCCCAGCTGGTCGGTTGTCCTGGTTGTTACCCCACCGCGAGCCTTTTAGCCCTCTCCCCACTACTTAAACAAGGTCTCATCGTCCCCGAAAGCGCCATTATTGATGCTAAATCTGGCACATCAGGGGGAGGTAGACAGGGGAAAATTAACCTATTATTGGCTGAGGCTGATAACTCCCTGGGGGCTTATGGTGTTGTTAATCACCGCCACACCCCAGAAATTGAGCAGATTTGTAGTGATTTAGCCGGTCACGATGTCAAAGTTCAATTTACCCCCCACCTCATCCCCATGGTGCGGGGAATTTTAGCCACAGTATACGCCACACTCCGCGACCCTGGATTAGTGCGGGATGACCTGATTACCATCTATAAAGCCTTCTATCGTCACGCCCCCTGGGTGAAAGTCTGCGATAATGGTACTTATCCCCAAACTAAATGGGCTTGTGGTAGCAATCTTTGCTATATCGGCGTAGAAGTTGACCCGCGCACTCGCCGAGTGATTGTCATGTCAGCCATTGACAACCTGATTAAAGGACAGGCGGGTCAAGCTATACAGTGTTTAAACTTAATGATGGGTTGGGATGAAACCTTGGGACTGCCCCAATTAGGATTTTATCCCTAATGTGGGACATGGGGAATTTATTTCCCCTCTCCCTACTTCGGCCCTAAACCTACAGTACCCGCATACACAGCGCGATCGCCCAATTCATCCTCAATCCGCAGCAAGCGATTATATTTCGCCACCCGTTCACTGCGACAGAGGGAACCAGTCTTAATTTGACCCGCACGGGTAGCCACAGCTAAATCCGCGATGGTAGTATCTTCAGTTTCCCCAGACCTATGGCTAATTACCGAGCGGAAACCGTTCCGAGTAGCTAAATCAATAGTTTCCAAAGTTTCCGTCAGGGAGCCAATTTGATTGAGTTTAATCAAAATAGAATTACCAGCTGTTAGCTCAATCCCCTTTTGTAAGCGGGTAGCATTGGTAACAAACAAATCATCACCCACCAACTGCACCTGAGAGCCTAACTTTTGGGTGAGTAATTGCCAATTCTGCCAGTCTTCCTCATGTAACCCATCTTCAATGGAGACAATAGGATATTCTGCCACTAATTGACCCAGGTAGTCAATAAACTCAGCGGGAGCGTGGGGTTTACCATCATAAACATACTGTCCATTTTTGTAAAACTCACTGGCCGCTACATCCAGGGCCAAAGCTACCTCCTCCCCTGGTTTGTAACCAGCTTGTTTAATCGCCGCTACCAATAATTCTAAAGCCACCTGATTTGACTCTAGGTTAGGAGCAAAACCCCCCTCATCTCCCACACCAGTCAGTAAACCTTTGTCATCTAACACCTTGCTGAGAGTAGCAAACACCTCCGCACCCCAGCGCAAAGCTTCCCGGAAAGAAGACGCACCAATGGGGACAATCATAAACTCTTGAAAATCCACATTATTTGCAGCGTGTGCGCCCCCGTTAATCACATTCATTAAGGGTACAGGTAACAAATTCGCCAACGGTCCGCCTAAGTAGCGATAGAGGGGAATCCCCAAGGCCTCCGCCCCGGCTTTGGCTCCTGCCAAGGAAATGGCTAAAATTGCATTAGCTCCTAAATTGGCTTTGTTAGGGGAACCATCTGTAGCGAGCATCGTCCGATCTAACAGTTCTTGGTTTAGCACATCCAAGCCTAGTAATTTTGGTGCTAATACCTGATTGGCATTTTCTACCGCTTTGAGTACCCCCTTACCACCATAGCGGCTTTTGTCCCCATCCCGCAACTCGTGGGCTTCAAATGTCCCGGTGGAAGCACCACTGGGAACCTGAGCTACCCCCACAGCACCACCAGCTAGATGTACTTCCGCTTCCACTGTCGGCCTCCCCCGGGAATCGAGAATTTCCCGGGCTACAATGGCTTCAATTGCAGTATCAATAAATTTACTCATCCGTGCTTCATCCTTTTTGCTCAGTCTGTCGTTAGGGTTGAACTATTACAGTTTATTCATAACCCAATGGTTAGCATAAGGGGTACTGGGGCAAATTCCACTCAGATTAAACAAGATTTCCAATGTGGGGACTAGGTGGGGCGATCGCTTTGCCCCCATTGTCTGATATCCTACTAAGTAGGATTAAGGATATCCTGGAATTTGCCCCTTTCTTATTTTTTCCACTATGCAAGTCAAAAAACAACCCATTTATCAGTTCCTAGAAGGCAGAAATAAAAGTTTTGTCATCCCTGTATATCAAAGAGATTATGCCTGGAAACAGAGCAATTTATATAATATAGCAACCGCCAAGGTAATTAGGACATTCACTATTCCCTATCCCCTATCCCCTATTCCCTATTCCCTACTCACTATTCCCTACTCACTATTCCCTGTTCCCTGTTCCCTGTTCCCTGTTCCCTTAAAACCATAATGATGATGTCCTAACCAATATGTCCGTTGCTATA
>NZ_JANQDF010000040.1:0-30888 GCF_029891675.1 Anabaenopsis tanganyikae CS-531 | reverse complement strand
AAGATGGAAATTAGCACTGGCTGATTATAACCAAGCCATTGCAATTAATCCTAACTATGCTGATGCTTACAACAATCGCGGTAATGTTTACAATGACCAGGGGGAATGGGAATTAGCTCTGGCTGATTATAACCAAGCCATTGCGATTAATCCTACTAATTTAGCTATAGCTTACCACAATCGCGGTAATGTTTACTATAACCAGGGGGGATGGGAATTAGCACTGGCTGATTATAACCAAGCTATTGCAATTAATCCTAACTATGCTGATGCTTATATTGGTCGCGGTAATGTTTTCTATAACCAGGGGGGATGGGAATTAGCTCTGGCTGATTACAGCCAAGCCATTGCAATTAATCCTAACTATGCTATAGCTTACCACAATCGCGGTAATGTTTACTATAACCAGGGGGGATGGGAATTAGCTCTGGCTGATTATAACCAAGCTATTGCAATTAATCCTAACTATGCTGATGCTTACGGCGCTCGCGGTCTTGTTTACTATAACCAGGGGGGATGGGAATTAGCACTGGCTGATTACAACAAAGCTATTACAATTAATCCTAACGATGCTGATGCTTACAACAATCGCGGTGATGTTTACCTTGAGCTAAGAGACATCAAGAAAGCCAGGGAAGACTTCCAAAGAGCAGCGCAATTATTCCTCACTCAAGGTAACACCGATGCTTATCAACGAACTATTAGGCGTTTAAACTCACTGTAGCTGCAAAGATACCTGAAAGTAAGCACTGAACAGGTTTTAGTATCCGCCCTATAATTATCGCCAGTAGAAGAAAGTCGAATTATTGAAGTTTAATTGAACTTCGGTTAATTATCCTTTCAACCTAAAAAGTATCGCGTAACACTCATTATATAATGTCTCCAAGACTAAATTAACTACCAGTGGTAACCTACTATGAACGAGCCACAACCAGGAAATTTTGATGTAGTACTAGGTGGTACTCCACAGAGCACAGCCAAAGGTTTAGGCAGATCCTCCGCTGGGAATGATACAGCACTTTTCAAGTAATAAAGTACACACCTTAGTATCATAAATCTTGTGGGGTAGGCATCCTGCCCTGCCGTACCCACTCAGGTAAAATGCGCTGTATCTGTGTTTATCTATAGTTAATTAACTGATTAATAATTCATCCCATGGGTATTTTTACTGCATACAAACCTATGGCTATCGCCCTGTTCTCCTGTACCCTCATCATCCACAGCCAAGCCGCGATCGCCACCATAGCATCAACCCTACGGAGTAAACAAGGAATGGTAGTTTCCAGCCATCCCTTAGCCAGTGACGCGGGAATTACCATGTTACGCCAAGGTGGTAACGCCATTGATGCAGCGGTAGCCACAACCTTGGCAATTTCTGTAGTTGAACCTTATTCAGCAGGAATTGGTGGCGGCGGCTTTTTATTAATGCACTCCGGAGAAACTGGTCAAATCAAAGCCTTAGATTTTCGGGAACGCGCCCCCCTGAAAGCCACACAAGATATGTACTTAGATGCAGAAGGTAAAGTACGTCCCTCTGCAAGTGTGGCTGGGTACTTAGCCGTAGCCACACCTGGAACTGTAGCAGGGATGTATGAGGTGCATAGTCGTTATGGTAAATTACCGTGGGCGCAGGTAGTCAAACCCGCCATCGCCCTGGCCCAAGATGGCTTTATCATCAGACGTAGCCTATCCCCTGGTTATCTGCTAGTTAATGACAGACCCAGACACCGGATTTTTGATCATCCAGCAGCGCGGGCAATTTTCACTCGTGATGGTGATTTCTATCAACCGGGGGAAAGGCTAGTACAGCGAGATTTGGCAAAAACTTTAACAGAGATTGCCCGTAATCCCCACAGTTTTTACACCGGAAATATTGCCCGGGCGATCGCCTCTGACATGGCAGAAAATGGCGGTTTAATTACTCTAGAAGACCTGAAAGCCTACAAACCAATTTGGCGGACTCCCGTTTGTGGGAATTTCCGTCAAGCTCAAATCTGTTCCATGCCACCACCTTCATCAGGAGGTGTACATTTATTACAGATGTTAAATATTATTGGTGAGACTGATTTACAATCTTTAGGATGGCATCACCCGGATGCATTGCATTTGATGGTTGAAGCCATGAAAATCGCTTATGCTGACCGGTCGCAACATTTAGGCGATCCAGATTTTATCAAAGTCCCTGTAGAACAACTGATTAGCCCAGAGTACGCCCGCAAACGCCGTCAAGAAATTGATCTGGAATGGGCAAAACCTGCAAGTGAGGTGAAACCAGTTAATTTAGGTCTTGTTCCTCCCCCCCTGTTAGCTAGAAATGAATGGATCGAAACCAGCCATCTAACAGTTGTGGATCAGCAACATAACGCTGTTAGTCTCACCTTCACTATTAATCTAGGTTTTGGTGCTGGTGTGTTGACACCGGGAACAGGGATCGTACTCAACAACGAAATGGATGATTTTGCTTCCGCACCGGGAATACCTAATGCTTTTGGTTTGGTGGGTAACCGAGCTAATGCGATCGCACCCGGTAAAACCCCCTTATCTAGCATGACCCCCACCATAGTCACCGAGAATGGCCGTCTGAGGATGGCCGTAGGTACTCCGGGTGGTAGCACCATCATTACTCAGGTACTGCAAATTATCCTGAATGTGTTGGAATACCAGATGGATGTAGGTGCTGCTGTTTCCGTTCCACGCATACATCACCAGTGGTTACCCGATGAGTTACGTGTGGAACGTTGGGGTTTGGGTGCTGTCACCCTGCAAGAGTTACGCCGGCGCGGACACAAGATTAGGGAAAGTAACTCCTGGGGTAATGCTAATGCAATTACTATCACCCCAGAGGGAGTTTTAGAAGCAGCGGCGGACCCTCGTGGTCAAGGCTTTCCCAGTGCTTTCTAATTTCCTTGTCCTGGCGATATTAATTCTAGATCCCGACTGACAAACTCATTGGCTCTGGCGCTATGTACTAAAGTCCAGCCGGCTTTGAGAAGTTTTTGATAAGTGGCCCAACCTTTAGAACCACCAGGAATCTGATAATCTGGGACTGCTTGGGGAAAAGCTGTGTAGGGTCGCCAAGGTTGATTGGGTGAGGCTTGCAGATGTAATATTTTCTCTCCATCCCTGCCAGACTTAGATAACCAGCACATTTTACCTTGCATGGCAAACTCCTTTAAGTTTTGCTTGTTTGCATATTCGCAGGCTTTTGTCAATACCTGCCTCAGTCTTGTGGGATAGTTACTTATCCCGGTAGTATTCGCGATTTTATTTACTTAGAAGAGCAAACTTGTTTAACTACTATTACTAATGGGTTGTCATCCATGGCTTCCTGTGGGAAATAAGGAAAAACCAATATTTTTTTTACCTGATTATGAGGTTGAGATTTTTCCTATGTTATCTACGGTTTTTGTAAATGTATGTAGCAATAACTACGATTTAGGCAGATATTCCAGTTGTTTTCATAGCTACAGGGGGGCGAATTGCTGACATTACCTGCATTTGCAGGATTTCCACAGATGCAAAATTTTCTGGTCACTGCCAATTAAATAATCTACCGTTATTCTGATTCAATTGACCCCAAAAACCTTTAGATTATCAACTATTGGGAAATATTGATCAATTAAGCATTATGGAAAAGCGCAGACTAGGAACATCCGAGATCTACATTACACCCATCCTCATGGGGGCTTGGCAAGCTGGTAAAGCCATGTGGACGGGAATTGAGGATGTTGATTCCATTAAAACCATCCGAGCCGCCTTTGAAGCTGGTATCACTACAGTTGATACTGCTGAGGTCTATGGTCAAGGACATTCTGAGCAAATTGTAGCCGCAGCTTTATCTGATGTCCGCCACAGGGTTGAGTATGCCTCGAAAGTTTTCGCCAACCATCTCAAGTATGATTTAGTGATTGAAGCTTGCGATCGCTCATTAAAAAATCTCCAGACTGATTACATTGACCTGTATCAAATACACTGGCCTTCCGGTTCTTTCAATAGTGAGATAGTCCCCATTGAGGAGACCATGCTGGCTCTCAACCAACTCAAACAACAGGGTAAAATCCGGTCAATAGGTGTGTCTAATTTTAACCGCGACCAATTAGCAGCAGCCTCAGAGTATGGACGTATTGATAGTTTACAACCGCCTTATTCTTTATTTTGGCGGCAGGTAGAAAAGGATGCCATGGCTTATTGTATAGAAAATAATATTTCTATCTTGGCTTATTCACCCTTGGCCCAAGGACTGTTAACGGGAAAATTTGCCCCCGGTCATCAGTTTGACCCAGCAGATAACCGTGCTAAAAATCGCTTATTTCAAGGTGAAAACTTTCAACGAGCCCAACAAGCCTTAGAAAAACTGCGCCCCATAGCGGCGCTTCATGATTGTACCCTGGCGCAGTTAGCATTAGCTTGGTTAATTGCCCAACCTCAAACCAGTGCGATCGCCGGGGCGCGTTATCCTGAACAAGCACAAGACAACGCCGGCGCTGCACAAATTCAACTTTCTGGGGAAGAACTAGCACAAGTCGATGTCATCGGGCGCATTGTTACTGACCATCTCGATGACAATCCTGTGATGTGGAAGTGGTAATCAAAAACTGGTGTTTTGTGGGATATGGGTGATGTTGGTGTGTTTTGAGTTCCCGTGGAGAACCTAATTTAGTATGATATGGAATCGGCAAGCATTTACCCTTTGAAAAATTAACTATGTCCCAGAACTACCGCATTACTCTACTCCCCGGCGATGGCATTGGTCCTGAAATTATGGCCGTAGCGGTAGACGTGCTGAAAGTGGTCGGTAAGCAATTTGATCTGCAATTTGAATTCTGCGAAGCCCTCATCGGTGGTGCGGCAATTGATGCTACCGGTGAACCCCTCCCATCTACTACCCTAGATATTTGCCGTAACAGTGATGCGGTATTACTGGCGGCGATTGGTGGTTACAAGTGGGATTCCCTA
This sequence comes from Anabaenopsis tanganyikae CS-531, assembly GCF_029891675.1. Taxonomy (NCBI): domain Bacteria; kingdom Bacillati; phylum Cyanobacteriota; class Cyanophyceae; order Nostocales; family Nodulariaceae; genus Anabaenopsis; species Anabaenopsis tanganyikae. The sequence goes on along the minus strand of NZ_JANQDF010000040.1, from coordinate 25,932 downwards.
CCATCGAATTTACGCCCAGAAGCAGGTTTGTTAGGGTTGCGTGCCGGACTAGGATTATTTGCCAATCTCCGCCCTGCCCAAATTTTACCCCAGTTAGTTGACGCTTCTACTTTAAAACGGGAAGTTGTGGAAGGTGTAGATATTATGGTGGTGCGAGAGCTCACCGGTGGTATTTACTTTGGTAAACCCAAGGGGATTTTTACTACTGATAGCGGTGAGAAACGCGGTGTGAATACCATGGTCTACACTGAGTCGGAAATTGACCGCATTGGGCGAGTAGCCTTTGAAACAGCGCGAAAACGAGGGGGGAAACTCTGTTCGGTAGATAAAGCCAATGTATTAGAAGTATCACAGTTGTGGCGCGATCGCATGACTAAATTGGCTACAGAATATCCTGATGTGGAATTGTCTCACCTCTACGTCGATAACGCCGCCATGCAACTGGTACGCGCTCCTAAGCAGTTCGATACTATTGTGACCGGGAATTTATTTGGCGACATTCTCTCGGATGCTGCTGCCATGCTTACCGGTAGTATTGGGATGTTACCATCTGCGAGTTTAGGCGCTTCTGGACCTGGTGTATTTGAACCAGTCCACGGTTCGGCTCCCGATATCGCCGGGGAGGATAAAGCCAACCCTCTGGCTCAGGTTTTGAGTGCCGCCATGATGTTACGCTACGGTTTAAACCAGCCCCAAGCCGCAGACAAAATAGAAGCAGCCGTATTGCAAGTTTTAGCCCAAGGCGATCGCACAGGTGATATTATGTCTCCTAATATGAATCTTTTAGGTTGCCGCGCTATGGGAGAATCATTAATGAGAGCCATGGAAAAATCATAATTTTCTGTTGAAGTTTGGCATTTTGGCAACCTTTGCCCAAGCCATTAGATAGACTAAAGACAAATTTAGTAAATATAAAATAGTCGATAGTGCACGCATTACGACAAGAAAAAGAAAAATATACTGCCCCCAAAAACAAGTCTCCTTTGATTGATCCAGCCTTAATCAGAGCAGCAGGGCAGATTTACTACACGCACTGTGAGGTACATCCTGAAATAGCTGGACAACCTTCAGGAGTAGCAATTAATTACGTTACTCATCGGGGTAAAGTAATTTTTACTCAGCAGCCAGTACTTTTACCGCAAGAATGTTTTGTCCCATTAAGTCAAATTGAATCACATATGTATTAGTCATTGCTCATTGATTAACTCTTTACCCGCCAATATAACCGATCAAAATGTCTTAACATTTCTGTACTGTGTGCAAAGTGACAAGGAATATATAGACGTTTTGATGCTCTTCGCCACCAGTATCATTGTCTCGGCGCTGGGTGCGTCTGAAGCTGCGCAAAGCCGACTTGTCTAAACTTGGAAACAAGTTTAGACAGAGGTGGCTGTATGAACCAAGAATCCCCCGAATCCGCTTCACTAAAGGGGGATTGTCAACAGTCCCCTTCTGTCTCCTGTTTGTAACGGTGATTACCCCATGCAGCTTTTACCTTTTGTTAAGATCAGATTGTGAATTGTATCACTCTCTATGATCAAGCAGAACCATTAGCTAGGATAAGTTTGTCTATATAGCATTTCTAGTCTAAGTAGTTAGGCCATAGTCTCTCCCCTGCGGATAAGACTCAGTACTGAGCAGATGACCAGACCCTATGGATGCTCACCGTTAACTTAGCAATGGAAATGATTTATTTAAGGCGAGTGGTTCAGTATTGGGTTGAGGAAACGGCATCTAATTGAGGGGTTGATTTTTATATGACTGTGACTACGGCAATCAATTTACAAAATTCCCGTGAGCATAAGGCTTGTGTTAGCATCAGCATTTTCGTTAAGCTGACAACCAAAGATGTTTTGATCAGGCCTGAACTGCTTATAAGCGTAATTTGAGATGTAGTCAAAAGTCAAAAGCTAAAATGGGGTGTTATTTGCGTTTGTACAAGAGCAAATCTGGAGACTTTGAAAGCGTAGGTCACAAGAGCCACCATTGTGTCGCTCTAGACTTGAAACTTCTTGATCTAGATATCCCATAGTGGCTTGATATGTTTTCAACCTCATACCCACTTAAAAAAAAGATAAAAATGGCAAACAACGAAGAATCACGTGGTTTAAAGTCTCTGTTAGATTGGTTTGCAAATCGACGGAAATCAGGATCTACCCATTTAGAACCCCAAGAACGGGAAATTGCTGATGGGCTGTGGCACAAGTGTCCCAAATGTGGCGTATTGACCTATACAAAAGACCTGAAGGCTAACCAGATGGTCTGCGTTGAATGTGGACATCATAATCGGGTGGATAGCGATGAGCGTATCCGCCAGTTGATAGATAACAACACCTGGGAAGCAATTAATGAGCATCTGCGCCCCACAGACCCCCTGCAATTTCGCGATCGCAAACCCTATAGCGATCGCCTGCGGGAAATGGAAGATAAACTAGGTTTAGTAGACGCAGTTAAAACCGGTTTAGGTCAAATCAACGGTTTACCCATAGCCCTGGGCGTGATGGACTTCCGCTTTATGGGCGGTAGTATGGGTTCAGTGGTGGGAGAAAAACTGACCCGCTTGATTGAGCAAGCCACCCAGCGACGTTACCCTGTAGTCATTGTCTGTACCTCCGGCGGAGCCAGAATGCAAGAAGGAATGCTTTCCTTAATGCAAATGGCTAAAATCTCCGGCGCTTTGGAACGTCACCGTCAATGTAAATTACTGTATATTCCCGTCTTGGCGAATCCTACCACGGGAGGGGTTACTGCTAGTTTTGCCATGTTGGGAGATATTATTATTGCAGAACCGAAAGCAACCATTGGTTTTGCAGGTCGGCGAGTGATTGAGCAAACCCTGCGGGAAAAACTACCAGAAGATTTTCAAACCGCAGAAGATTTGTTAAAGCATGGTTTTGTTGATGATATCGTACCCCGTACGCAATTAAAGAACACCCTAGCCCAGTTAATTGCTTTGCACCAACCCATACCAACTACTACACACTCGATGATGCGATGGGAAACCATGACCTTGAGCTAGTCCTAAGCTGCTAAATAAGAGAACATTGGGAATTGGGGATGCACCAGATCCATCTCCAATCCCTATTTCCCTCCATCTTCCAAAAATATCAGTGGTACAAGTGCTATTAAGCGCAACACACCAGAAAGGGTAAATAATCCCAGTAAGCCGCCACAATTAGTAAATTGTACGATCAAGCTGCCAATGGTTGTACCTAAAGCCCCCCCGGCTCCTGCCATAGCAGCCGCGATCGCAAAATAGATAGACTGGTTTTTAACTGGTGCAATCTCTAGCTGTATATTGTTATTACATAAGTCAACCCCTGCCCAAGTACCTCCGGTTAAAATATGTAACAGTGGCAGCCATAGCCAAAAGTCAACGTAGTTAGTATTAATTCCTACCCACAAAATTGGTGTTACCGCCACCGAAATTCCCACAAATATCAAAATCCGCCGACTCCCAATTTTGTCTGCCAATTTCCCCCATATAATCAGCATCAATAAGTTCGCTCCTGCCTGTAAACTGGTGTAGAGTGATACTAAACTGATATCTAAATTCAGCGTGTCTAGCATATAGAGGCTAAAAAAAGGAGCGCTGAGATTAACTGCAAACATCCAAAAGCTGAAATAAAGCACAAATATGAAAAAGCGAGAGTTTTGCCAGATGTTCGGCTGGTTTGCTGCGGGAGTGATTACAGTTGAATTAATTAATTTTTCTTGACGGTAATTACAGATGGTATTTTGTAATTTGGGATTGACATCAACTTTAAAGTACTGGCATCCCAAACTAATCATCCCAAATACAATACCAATGAGCAGCACTATTCCATAACCTTGTAAAGTCCCCCCTCGCCAATGTGATACAGCTAAACCGGCCAAAGGTAAACAAAGCAAATTGGTCAAACTGGCAGCGCTGTTGCGTATACTAAAATACCTACCTCGTAGTTGTCGCGGTACTATCATCCCTAACCAACTCAGCCACGATGCGCTTCCTAGTCCCCCAAAAAGATGGCTGATCAGGACAATTGATAAGGTCAAAACTACCAGCTGATGGGAGTTTAAACCTCCAAAGTGGAAACACGCAATACCTATGAATAAAATCAGCCACATTATCCGCCCAATTCCATGGGTGCGTAGGGAATATTGAAAGCGGCTAGTAGTACGTTCCGATAAGTAAGCGCCCAAGGGTTGTATGAGATTCACCAGCATGGGGATTGAGGATAACATCCCAAACACTACTGGACTGGCATCCAATTCTACCAGAAAATTACTCAGTAAAATGCCCCCGGTACTGAGGGAAAAAATCGCTGCAAACACTCCATCCAGGGTTGAGGCTTTTAAACTAGTGCGAATCTGATTTTTACCAATTCGAGGACACGGAGAAACTACTGTTGGCGGTGAGCTAATCTGGGGGATTTCTAGAGTTACTGATGCAACTGTTTCAAAATTAGCAGAAGTCATAGCTTACTTTTACCCGTAGGACACCCTAGCATGAGTTCATGTATTGAGGAAATTACATCCCCTAGTTAACTTTTCTGAATAATTATTTGTTACTTTATATTCTATTTTTTCACAAAAATACAGATTCCTTAAAGATAGATTAACTCAGCTAGAAGAGATAAGTTAGATGAAAGAGCTGGTATTTGTTTGTGAGTAGAAAAAGCTGGGTGAAATTTTTGGCGCTAGTGCTGGCGATCGCTTTGGTTGTGATTACTTACCCAAATTTACCACTACTAAAGCCACCAACTACCGCTGTCACTATCAAACTGAGCGGTTGGGCGGGTAATCCCCTGGAGCAACAATTATTAAAACAGTTACTAAAAGAATTTGAGCGACAACATCCAGACATTAAGGTGAGATATGAAGTGATTTCTGACCAATACATGGATGTCATCACTACTCGCCTAATTGGGGAAGCAGCGCCGGATGTCTTCTATCTGGAATCCCTAGAAGCTCCTTTCCTTATGAGCCAAAATGTCCTAGAACCGTTAAATTCTTACATTACCCCCGAATTTGACCTAGAGGACTTTGAAGAGAGCTTGCTGGATAATTTTAAGTATAAAGATGATATTTATGGTCTTCCCAAGGATTATTCTACCCTGGCACTTTTTTATAATAAAAAAGCCTTTGCAGCCGCAGGTTTGAGCAGTCCCCCCACTACTTGGGATGAATTACGCACCTACTCCGAGCAGTTGACGGGTAAGTTGAACAGATACGGTTTTGGTGTTACCCCACAGTTGAGTTATCAAGCTTACAAAATTGCTGCTTTTGGGGGAAGGGTTGTTGATGAGAATGGTTATGCTGCTTTTGCTAGTCCTGAAGCTGTGCGGGGATTGCAGTTGGTGGTAGACCAGTATCAAAAAGATGGTACTTCAGCCCAAGCTACTGATGTGGGTACTAACTCAGGTACGGAAATGTTTGGTCAAAACCGGGTCGCAATGGTCATTGAAGGTAATTGGGCTATTCCTTATTTAGAAACGACTTTTCCTCAGTTGGAGTTTGCCACTGCGGAAATACCTACTATTAATGATAAAAAGGGTACGATGGTGTTTACTGTGGCCTATGTGATGAATAAGCAGTCACAGCATAAAGCCGCCGCTTGGGAGTTGATTTCTTTTCTCACAGGGAAGGAAGGAATGGCACAATGGACGGGGACGGGGTTTGCATTGCCTACGCGCACATCAGTAGCAGCAAGGTTGGGTTATGATCAAGACCCTTTGCGATCGCCTTTGGTGGCTGGTATAGATTATGCAACGACTTGGCAGTTAGGTCAATATCCGGCTGCTATATCTAATAATTTTGATAATCAGTTTATTAGTGCTTTACTTGGTCAACAACCTTTAAGTTCAGCTATGCTCCGCGCACAAAATGCCGCTAATGCACAAATTCGTACCAGCCAATAATTGATAACTCAAACTTATGTAATGCACCCTTGAGGCTGGGGAACTTTCGTGTTTTTTGATTGATGAATTATGGGAAGAAACAGGGAGCAGGGAAAAGGGTTGAAACTATCCATTTATATTGGTTGTATTATCTGTTTTGATCCTCACATCCTTGGCTGTTGCAATAACTCAACATCAAGGAGAGAATACCAGATTTTTCATGAGTCGGATAGGTTGTAGGAAATACTCCTTTAAACTGCTTTAAATTAAGATTTGTTTTGGAAATTCCTGCCCATGTCAGAGATCATGATAATCTGCAAAGGCATTTAAATCGATCAGATACATTTGAGAATCTCTTGGCAGCTACGATCTCTTAAATCTAAATCAAAACCTTAGTATTGTTTCTATTTAAGGAGATTTATATGACATTAAGAACTCCCACTATCGGGTTAGTAGAAGTACCCGCATTAGGATTATATGATCCGGATGGCAACAATTGGACAGCATTATATAGACGTAATACCTTGCTGAGTAAACAGGTATTAATGGCAGACTTACAAGCCGGTGGTTTTGATGCTCAACTTGTCAACCTCAAAGATGGCGATCGCAGAGAACCCTTTGGAGAAGTGACTTGGAAGGATATGAACTTAACAAAAGCCTACGTAGGTCAGAGGATTTATGATATAGATCCCTCAGCTTATGATGCTTGGGGCGTAACTGTTAATTATACTCAAGAGCGTCAAGTCACCTGTATGGCGATCGCTCATTTTGCCAGTCAAGGAAAACCAGTGGTAGTAGGCGGTTCCGATGCTATTGCCGAACCCCATTACTATCTCAATGCGGGTGCAAGTGCCATAGTCACGGACAAGTCTGGTGCTGCTAACTGGCCGATTTTTGACCATGTACTGGGTAAAACCCCCCGGGAAAAACTCACGGGTGTAATTTTAGCTGATGGTAGTTATTGTCCCCCCCGACCCCAAGCCATGAGTCCTGATGACTGGGCTTTACCATCGGTAGAAGTAGCTAGGCAATGCTTAGGACAAGAATACTCAGAAGAACCCTTTGTGGAAGAACTGGTACCTATAGGTTCAGTCTTTCCTGATATTGGCTGCGATCGCAAATGTGACTTTTGCCAAACCCCCACCTATGGGACAGGATATCGGCGAATGTCACCCCAAACTACCCTGAAATGGATTGCTCGACAAAAAGAAGCAGGAGCAAAATGTACAGTTATGGGTTCTGATCAATTTTTGGGTCGCATTTTGTTTCCGGGGGGACGAGAGGAGATTCTGGAAATTACCACAGGAGCCAGAGAAATGGGTATGCCACTTCTGTGGCCTAATGGTTTAGAACTAAGAAAAGCCACATTGGGAAAAGGACGCAACTATGATCACACAGACCTGACACCCGATGAAGAACTGATAGAAGCACTTTGGGGATGGGATGGGAAAGTTGGCGGTTTTCTCGGTTATATTCCTGCAGAACGCCCAGTATTTGGCAGAGAATCTTACAGCAAACTGCTACCCTGGCAACAACATTGTGAGATGATGCGAGCGATCGTCAGATGCGGACTTCCAGTAATTGTTTATGGTTTGATTATTGGCTTTCCCGATGATACCCACGATAGTTTACTGCGCTTAGAAGAGGCTGTTTTAGAACTCCATCAACAACTCAGGGAGATTAACCCAGAGCTAGAATTTCAAGTTGCTTCCTACGCCATCTCTCCCATACCGGGAACACCCCAAGGAGAAAATATCCGGACATCAGGACTGTTGCGTTTTGATGATCCATCTATAATTGGTGGTTTTTGGACTCCCAGTTGTGATACACACCAAATTGGCTATGAAGATATATCGGACTGGCAATTCCGATTAGCTCAAATTGGTAAGGCAGAATCTAAATTGATCAACTATCATGGAGGACTGACAAAAATGGCCACCGCTAAATAGTGAAGTCATTAGCACAATTGCCACAAACTCAACCAACCTAGGAGAACAATCCCAATGAGACCACAGCCCACTCCCCCAAAACCTGGACAAGAATCAGTTTGGGACTATCCACGTCCCGCAGTTTTACAAGATACTGATAAACACCTCAAAGTCATTTGTGGTGGTATTATCTTAGCAGATACCCGCAGAGGGAAAAGAGTATTAGAAACTAGTCATCCTCCCACTTATTACTTTCCCCCTGAAGACATTAAGCTAGAACATTTAATTGAAACACCCAAAAAGAATTTGTGCGAATGGAAAGGGGCATATCAATACTACGATATCAGCATTGGTAATCAATATATTCACTATGCAGCTTGGAGGTACTTTGACCCCACTCCTAATTTTCTTCCTATCCGGGAATACTATGGCTTTATAGCAGCTTTAATGGATGCTTGTTATGTGAATGACGAGCTAGTAGTGCCCCAATCTGGTGATTTCTACGGAGGATGGATCACTGCAGATATTGTTGGACCATTTAAAGGTGGTGCAGGTACATGGGGATGGTAGTTCATCAATCAGATCACATCATTAACACAGTTAAAATTGCTGACTTTACTATACATGAACACCATTTAAACCTTACCTATACTGTAGATCAGTTTCAATTCTCTACTAAAATTTTCTATCATGAAGTATCTTTTGCCAAACTGATAGAAACATACTCTCAATTTTTTATAAAGCGGGTAGTTGCTCATATTGCTCTGTTTGAGGGAATGAAGCTATGCTCATTATTTCCTCAATACTATGATATTTCTGTCGTTGCTGAATATCTAGAACCTAATGCCTTAGATTTGTTTGTGAAGATATATCAAGGTGTATTTGCACAACATTGGTATGAGAACAAGGTCACCGATTATCAACAACCAGATATTATTTATTCCCAAGACTTAGGAGTACATCAACCTGCTCGAATTTTAGGTAATGATCAAACTGTCCTCACTGGTTGCGGAGGTGGTAAAGACAGTATTTTAGCTATGAAAATGTTAGAAGTGGGAGGTATTCCTTTTGCTTCTATGCAATATTCCCATAGCACTTATGGCAAAGCAGATGTTCAGCATGAACTGATTTCCCAAGTATTAGAATGTGTTCATCCAACCCAAAAGCATCAAATATCTATTTACGATGATTTTACTGAATTTCCCTTTTTAAAATTATATTTACCGGCAAACTCCGGTATTATTGCTCCAGAAACACCCATCTCTATTTTTTTATCTTTGATTCTCATGTTAGATCAAGGATATAATTATCTATGTTTAGCCCATGAAAAAAGCGCCAATCATGGTAACTTATTTTGGCATGAAATAAACAGGGAAGTTAATCATCAGTGGGGCAAAGGTGTAGAAGCCGAATACATATTAGATAAATTTATCAGGGATAACTTATTAAGCAACTTTAAATATTTCAGTATTCTACAACCCATTTATGACTTTCGCATTTTTCGTAACTTTAGTAAATACCCAGAATTTGTCTCCAAAATTCATTCCTGTAACGTCAAAAAGCCTTGGTGTAAGAAATGTCCTAAATGTGCTTATGTCTGGTTGGGTTTGATGGCATTTTCTCGCCTAGATGTTGTTAACCAGGTTTTTCAAGGAAATTTATTTGATGATGTAGAGTTAACCCCTACTTTCCGAGCAATGCTAGGCTTAACAGAACATACACCCTTTGAATGTATTGGAGAAATTGAGGAAAGTTGGTTATTGATGAAAAAATGCTTAGAAAGAGGTTTATCTGGTAGAGCTTTAGATATTTTCACTGAGGAAATATTATCTAATACCACAATTAACTGGGAAGAAATAGAGCAGAAATATAATTACATTTACACAACAGAACACTATATTCCTAATTGGATATTTGAGGCAATTAAAGAACAATTATAATTTGATTATATCATTTTCTGACAATTATAAATAACCTCCAGTTCTGCTAGGTAGAAGCGGGTATGGCTACGCCACCTATATGACAGGTATCATTGATTATTAACCAGCATATTAGTACACCCGCCCCTAGTAGTTGAATTAATGATCCCCTTCTTAGAGGATGTCTGAAAACGCTTGACACTCCCCAGGTCTAAAGCCGGGGGATTCTTGAAGATTCACCAAACTGACCTTCAATGGTGCTGGCAAAAACACCCTACACGCTCAAAACAACTACCAGTACAAAAGGTAATGCAATTGCGCTTACTTTTATTTTTTTTGCTTTGGTGAGTCCATCGCAATGCCAGTTAGGTACGCTCAACATCCTGCCATTATTTGCCCTTTAACTATTCCAAATCAAGTTGGATATGTCTGTTGCCGGGATTTATCCGCACTAGGATGAATCATCACGTAGATGGTTATTCTTACTCGTTTAGACCATTATACCACTGTGGCTAAAGCCAGTCAATCGTTCTAATGCGACTAAAGTCGCTATCGACTGATCCCCATGTCTAAAAGCCATTGGCTCAGGTCTCGTTTTCTGGTCAAACCCAGGCGTAAAAGGTCTCTTCTTTCCCCGCAGTCTGGAGACTTGTAGGTTCTTGTTGGAGGGATGCGAAATTACTACCTCCAGGCACCGCAGTTCCGGTAATGATATCGGCTACCCCTCTAGGAGATAGACTAGGTGCTGCGCCCATGACAATTGCTGCAGCACCTGCAACATGGGGCGCTGCCATAGAAGTCCCGCTGTACCTGGCGAAGCGACCACCAGGAATTGTAGAATAAACATTCACCCCTGCTGCTGTAACATAGCTGGGAAATGCCAGTCCATCACCGTTATAATCCTGGGGCGCACTGCCAGCACGGTTAGAGAAACTGGCGATGTTACCGTTGCTATCTATTGCACCTACTACTAATCCATGTTCTGCTGCGTAAGCCCCGGGCTGCTCCGGGCTAGCCCCGCCTGCATTGCCAGCAGCCATAACAACTAATGTACCTCTAGCAGTGGCATAATCAATGGCATTATTGATTTCTGTACTCACCCCACCACCACCGAGGGACATATTAATCACATTAGCACCGTTATCTGCGGCATAGCGAATGCCAGCCGCAATATTTGTAGTAGAACCCGATCCATCGTCACCAAGTACCTTCACAGGCATAATTAAGACATCCGGGGCTACACTAGCAACGATACCAGCTACATGAGTGCCGTGACCATCTACATCATTGGGGTTGTTGTCGTTATAAGCAAAGTCCCAACCCCGGACATCATCGATATAGCCGTTACCGTCATCATCAATACCATTCCCGGAAATTTCTGTTGTATTACTCCAGATGTTATTTCTCAGGGATGGGTGACTCCAGTCCACACCAGTATCTAAGACAGCTACAACTCTACCTTCTCCTGTGTAGCCCATAGCCCATGCTTCAGGCGCTCCAATCCGATCAAGACCCCAATTGTTACCTCCCAATGAAGGGACGCTTGGTAAATTGATACCCAGTAATTCCCCTAAAGCCAAATCAACTCTGGTTTCACCGTAACCATTGATAGCACTGTAATTATCTGGTAATTGGGGAGGAATGCTGGCTGTCAGTTCCAGGTTATAGCTACTACTACCACTATAAGGGTATACCTCTAAGTAGTAAGTACCAGGATTGAGGGTAGACGAAATCACCTCATCACTCGTCCGGCTGTTTTCGGAGCGGATCATTGCAGTACCACTGCTATTACGGAGAACAATATCAATGTCACTACTCAGGTCTGTCAGGCGAATTACTACATACAGTGATGTGTCAACCTGAAAGCGATAGAAGTCACGAGGGTCACCATTGCCAACACTGTCACTAGTTTGCAAGATACCATCTGCGTTAAGATTGCCTAAATCTAACGCAGAATCGATGGTTTCACCGGGATCTTGAGGTTCGGGTTGAGGTTCGGGTTGTGGTTCGGGTTGTGGTTCGGGTTGAGGTTCGGGTTGTGGCTCAGGTTGAGGCTCTGGTTGAGGCTCTGGTTGTGGAGCCAGAGATAGGAGGGTGGAAGAGAGGATGTAGGTGCCTGAGTAGCTATCATTGTCAGCACCAGCCGAGAGATAGAATCTTCCTGAGCTATTCGCCGTCAAAACAATGGCAGAATTCAGGGTAGAGTTGTTGGCATCGTCATTTTGGGCGATGAGGTTACCGTTGCTGTCCAACAGACGTAAATAGGTATCACTAAGGGTGTTACCATTGAGATTAAATCGGTACTCTGCCCCGGCCTCCAGATCAATGGCAAACCAGTCGCGATCGCCTCTAACTTCCAGGTTACCCGTAGTAGACCCCCCAACTGCTAAGTAGCCGGTGGTACTGATATTATCTGCATAATCGTCAACGGGAGCAGCAGATAGGAGCGTAGAAGAGAGGGTATAAGTGCCTCTACCGGAGTCTCCATAAGCACCAGCCGAGAGATAGAATCTGCCTGAGCTATCGGCGGTGAAAACAATGGCAGAATTCAGGGTAGAGTTGTTGGCATCGTCATTTTGGGCGATGACGATACCGCTGCTATCCAACAGACGTAAATATGTATCACTCAGGGTGTTACCATTGAGATTAAATCTGTACTCTGCCCCGGCCTCCAGATCAATGGCAAACCAGTCGCGATCGCCTCTAACTTCCAGGTTACCCGTAGTAGACCCCCCAACTGCTAAGTAGCCGGTGGTACTGGTATTATCTGCATAATCGTCAACGGGAGCAGCAGATAGGAGCGTAGAAGAGAGGGTATAAGTGCCTCCATACAAGTCTCCATAAGCACCAGCCGAGAGATAGAATCTTCCTGACCTATTCGCAGTGAAAACAATGGCAGAATTCAGGGTAGAGTTGGCATCGTCATTTTGGGCGATGAGGTTACCGTTGCTATCCAACAAACGTAAATAGCTATCACTCAGGGTGTTACCATTGAGATTAAATCTGTACTGTGCCCCGGCCTCCAGATCAATGGCAAACCAGTCGCGATCGCCTGTGACTTCCAGTCTTCCCGTAGTAGACCCCCCCACTGCTAAGTAGCCGGTGGTACTAGTATTATTTGCATAATCGTCACTCATGGCAAGTACTCATCCTTTCAAGCTCTTTTGAAATAAATCATACCATGGTTATATATCTATATATAACCATATGTTCAACATATACATATGTTGAACTGATTAAGAGACTATTGATCACATTCCCCTAAGAGGATGTTTGATAAGTCATGATGAGTGTATCAACTATTGTTTGACCCCTCCCTAACCCTCCCCTTGTAAGGGGAGGGGACTGGATTTGATTGTTTTTTGTGTGTTCCCTGTTCCCTGTTCCCTAATATAAAAATTACCTGTTTAACACTTTCCAAACATCCCCTAAGCTCTCAATTTCTGTTGTAACTGTATATCCTTTTTTTAACTTCCCAGCGCTAGGATAAAGACCATGCGCCCCATCCCTACAACCGGGTGACTACTAGAGGCGGAGGTTTAATTGTGTTTGAAATGAATTGGCGGCGAATCAATCGCAGATGGAATCTTACCGAAACCCTAACTGGCTACATCTTTATGATGCCCACTATATTGGTTTTAGGGTGTTTTGTCATCCTCCCCATCTTTTACGCGGTGTTTCTTTCCCTGCACAAAGTGCAACTGCTAGGGGGTATTGAGTACGATTTCATTGGCTTTCGCAATTTCACCCGCTTAGTTGCAGATGACCGGGTAGGAATTGCTTTGAGAAATACCGCAGAATATGTGGCCATTGTGGTACCATCTCAAACCATTTTAGCTTTATTGCTGGCAGTAACCCTCAATTCTGGTATTCGGGGTCAAAACTCTTGGCGTATCTTGTTCTTTTTACCCACTGTCACATCCTCTGCGGTGCTAACTCTGATATTCATGTGGATTTATAACACCGATGGGCTATTAAATCATGTTCTGGCTTTTGTGGGGTTACCTACTTATAACTGGTTGGGTGACCCAGATGTAGCCCTCAAAGGGATTATGATCATGAATATTTGGTCAACGGCACCATTTTATATGGTGATTTATTTGGCTGCTTTGCAGGATATACCCCAAAAACTCTATGAAGCGGCAGAACTCGATGGAGCCAATTTATGGCAACAGTTTATTTATATTACCATTCCTTTGCTCAAACCTGTAACTTTTTTTGTGGTGGCTATTGGCATCATTGGGACTTTTCAGCTTTTTGACCAGTCTTATATTTTTTCTGCTGGTAGTGGTGGCCCTAATAATGCCACTTTGACTATGGTACTACTAATTTACCAGGCTGTCTTCCGCAATCTACAGATGGGTTATGCTGCGGCCATGGCTTTTCTGCTGGCAGTGATCATTATTGCCGTGACTTTGATGCAGCAACGGATTTTTGGAGGGGAAAGGACATGAGTAATATTAGGCGATTACCTGGGCTGAAAGTACTGTTATACCTGGTGCTGACCCTCTATGCAGTAATTACCTTGGTTCCTTTCCTGTGGGCGCTGTCAGCATCATTTAAACCGCTATCAGAGATTATCAGTGGTGAGTTAAATTTTTTGCCCAGAAATTTTACTTTCGATAATTACCGACAGATATTTGTGCAAGAACCGCTGTTTTGGCGTTGGTTTTTTAATAGTGTGTTTATTGCTGTGAGTGTCACGGGCTTAAATTTGCTCTTCAACTCCATGGCGGGGTATGCTTTAGCCAGGCTAAGTTTTGCGGGTAACCGCTTCTGGTTCTTCTTAATTTTGGCACTGTTAGCAGTACCGACACAAATTACCCTAATTCCCACATTCTTAATTTTGAAAGCTATTGGCTGGTTAAATTCGTACCAGGGTATGATTGTTCCCGCCATGGTCAACGCTACATTCATTTTTATGATGCGGCAGTTTTTTGGAAATTTTCCTCAAGAATTAGAAGAAGCAGGTCAATTAGATGGTTTAAATACCTGGGGAATTTTTCGCCACATTGTCTTACCCCTCGCAAAGCCTGCATTAGCAGCACAGGCGGTTTTTGTGTTTATGAGTAGTTGGAATAATTTTTTACTCCCCATTGTCATCTTGTTTGACCCAGAAATGTTTACTCTCCCGTTGGGACTGAACAGCTTCAAAGGTCAATATATCAGCTATTGGAATTACATTATGGCTGCTTCTATGGTCTTCACTTTACCAGCTTTGGGGATTTATGGTTTTTTTAACCGCTACTTTATTCAAGGTGCGACATTTACCGGGGGAAAAGGTTGATGGGAATATTAAATAATATGAAGTTGATATTGACTTATGAGCCTTTGATCCCAAGTCAACTATAACCAGATTTTAGGCAACAAATTGGACTCTGAACATGATATTGGTATTAGAGCGACTCAATCTCTATCTGTTGTGCTAATCACTATTATGGGTTTTGCAAACCTACTGACCGCAGAGATAGCAACAGACTACAGTCGTCCTGTAGCAAGAGTGTTTTCTGTGTATAACCTGGAAATTGCCGAGAAAAGCCAAAAGGGGAATTACTTCCCACATCACGAAGGGTGGTCACGTCAAGGGCTATTTCGGGCTTGAGCTAATGGCAAGATGGAGATTGAGCATCGCTTTATTAGCTGTGTTGAGCGTTATCATCTTTGAGGGGAAACATGTTTAAAAGACTAATTGGTGTTGTTGTTACCATTTTGCTGACGTTTCAGTTGGCGGTCGGTGGCGCCACAGCATTGGAACTGGACGAAGCTATTAGAACAGTGAAATTAAATGACCAGGGTGACCAGGTTGTACTGAGCCTTAAACAAGTAAAAGAAGGTAAACGCTTATTTCAATACGCTTGCGCCCAATGTCATGCTGGGGGTGTTACCAAGACTAACCAAAATGTGGGACTAGAACCTGAAGCTCTGGCACTGGCAACACCAAAGCGGGATAATATTGAGGGATTGGTGGACTATATGAAAAATCCCACTACCTATGATGGAGAAGAGGAAATTTCTGAGTTACACCCCAGCCTCAAGAGTGCGGATATTTTCACAGAAATGAGAAATCTCACCGAAGATGACTTAGTGGCGATCGCTGGTCATATTCTGCTACAACCAAAGATAGTTGGTGATAAGTGGGGAGGCGGTAAGATTTATTACTAAATTCCCAAGAGATAACTTTTAGCCGGGTACTGAGTACACATCAAGTCAAAAGCCTGTCTAATTTCTTGGTCAAACCTTTCGGATGGAGTTTATGTAGGGACAATTAATTTATTTTGTCCCTACATCAAAATTGGCAAAACCTGCTGTGAAAATCGTCAATCTAGGCATAAACTATTGAGTGTAAAGACTCCGGGTAATTCTCTGTAATTACACAAGATATGCTCATGATTTAGCGCCAATTGTAAAAAAAAAATTTTATCTACGACAGATTGTCATATTTTGGCGTTAATTTTATTTAAAATGGGAAAGGGAAATAAAAACTATAGTTAGGAGAAAGCCATGAAATTATTTGCTGCAAGCTGGCGACGTTTGACTTTATCGGTGTTGACAGTTCTTTTAGTTGTTAGCAGCTTCGTCATTTTCACACCCAGCGCTTCAGCTGAAACCTTCCAGGTCAAACTAGGTAGCGACAAAGGAATGCTCGCCTTTGAACCTAAAGAACTGAAAGTTAAAGCAGGCGACACTATTGAGTGGGTAAACAACAAAGTTCCTCCCCATAACGTTGTCTTCGACCCAGCCCAAAACCCTGCTAAGAGTGCTGACTTGGCTAAAGGGTTGTCTCACAAGCAATTACTGATGAGTCCTGGTCAACGCCAAACCACCACAATTCCCGCAGACGCACCTGCTGGGGTGTACACCTTCTATTGCGAACCTCACCGTGGTGCTGGTATGGTTGGCAAGTTGACTGTTGAAGGTTAGAGCCTAATTGGTCTTGCTTTTTCAAGTTTGCTAGGATAGCTAACCAAAGCAGCGCGGTAATGAGTCTTATTTGTGCCAAGAATATTGAGAGTTCTGGGCGATAGATAAATGGACTTGTTACCGCTAATTGTTATAACTAACCTCCTTTGTCTGTGTCTCCTCGGTGCATTGATCAATCCGGCTGTAAATGAGAAAATAGCTGTTGCCAATTCATATCATTAGCAATATTTTCTCCTGATTTCACCTCTAAGGTGATATTACGCGCCTTTGATTGCTCTAGCGATCGCACACAAAGCTCCGCCACATCATCGCGGCTGATTTTACCTCTAATATTATCACCCTGCTCCAAGATTAACTCCTTACCCCCCACTTCCTCAGTTAAAGCGCAAGGTCTAATAATCGTATAGGGAATACCACTAGCTCTTAAACTATCTTCCCCCTTCAGCTTCCATGTTAAAATTCCTCCCAACTGGTCATTTAATCTGACTGCTGGGGGTTCTTCATCTAAATTAATTCCCGGTCTTCCTGGACGAGTCACACCAGCGGAACTAACCAGGACAAACTGGGGTAAAGTCTCCCCGCCGTATGCTTTGATATATTCAATGTGTAAAGCAAAACCACCAGCGGAGAACTTGGGATTTAAAGCGCCATCATATTCAAACTTACTCAACATCAGTTGAAATGAGGCGACTCTACCAGTATCAATAGGCGGACAGTCTTGCAGCACCTTGGCGCGAAAGACGGGAACTAAATCTTTAAAAGCAACACGAATATTTATCCAAGTATTATCTACAGTATCAAAGGAATAACTGTAACCAACACCATCCCATTTAGTATCTGTTCTTAAAAAGAGTTTATAACGTTGACCGTCACCCTTGACACGTAATTCTACACCTTCGCAACCAGATAAATCAAAGGGAGGTTGAAAATTCTTGGTTCTCACCGAAGCAAACCCCCCAGAGTTAGCCGTGGAAACATTCCCAGCAAACACCGCTGTATTTTCCAACAGTTGCATATTACTGGTACTCACACCACCCATAACCACATCATCCACTGCCCCCCAAATAGTCTTTAATTCAGCCGAGGGGTGAGTAAAATCAAAGATGAGTCTTTCATTACCTGGGGGGAGATATTGAGTCGCAGCTGTTACCAGGTTTTTCACACCTTGATATTCCACATTTTCGGGAGTATCACCCACAATCTCAGGCATATAAAATTTTATACCCTGATTATATTTGGCTCTATCGGGTGTGTCCCCTTCCACAGGTTGCACACGGACTGCAGTACAACAAATTATGGCTTTGACGTTAGCCATCACCATAGGGTTTAAAGTTTCCGGTTTAGTGATGTCCGCAGCTACTAAGTCAACATCATTACCGAGTATTGACCTGGCTCTGTCAATATCCCGTACAAGGGCGCGGACTTGATGACCTGCTGCTAAGAGTCGCGACACCACTCGTTTACCCACTCCACCTGTGGCACCTGCTACCAGTATTACACCCACATTTGTTCCTCCATTGGGTAGATTTCCATGATCACTAGGACGACCCTTAATTAACTGCTGTACCCAGTTAAGCAAAGGAAACACCTCGAAATAGGTTAGGGTGTCAATAAACCTCCCTAGGTCCCATTGAGAACGATTTTTGTCAGCCACAATCGCGTCCTCATAATTTTTACTGTTACATACATATATAATAACCGAACCATCACCAGCCCCCACCCTTAGCTGCGGGTGAGGTGAAAACAGTTATCACCGTGTATTCAGCTCACATGGCTAGATAGCCAGTACAATAAATGCGATCGCTCTGGAACTTAGGTTAAACGTTAATTTATGAGCCAAATTGAAAAAGCTCAAGCTGAGTATGAAACTTTTCCCCAAACAGTCGAAAGTATAATCATTGGTACTGTTAGCGCCGAAGGAATACCTAACGCCAGTTATGCGCCTTTTGTGATGGATGAAGCTAAAAATATTTATATCTATGTGAGTGGTCTATCCACCCACACCCAAAATCTCCATGTGAATCCTCATGTGAGTGTGTTATTTATTGAAGATGAATCTAAATGTGACCAAATTTTTGCCCGTCGCCGTTTGAGTTTTGATTGTACTGCTACTTTGATGGAGCGTGAAACTGAGGCTTGGAACCAGGTTGTGGCTGAATTTCAAGCCCGTTTTGGAGAATTAATTGCAGTTTTCCGCAGTTTACCTGATTTTCGGATTTTTCGCTTAACTCCTAGTGCTGGTCGTTTTGTGATTGGTTTTGGTACAGCTTATCAAATTCGTGGTGAGCAACTCGATACACTGGTTCATTTGACTGGAAAAAATTGATCATGCTGCAGTTTCAACCTCCCGGCTTTGGGGAGAAAGTGATTAATACATCCCTCGGGGCTATAGTTTACTATACTCAGACCAATGCACCCTGGTTAAATGCTGATAGTGAAGATTTACCACCTTTACTGTTTCTGCATAATTTTGGCGGTGGCGCTTCTGCTTATGAGTGGTCTAAGGTTTACCCGGCTTTTGCAGCTACCCACCGAGTCTTGGCACCTGATTTAATTGGTTGGGGTGCTTCTGCTCATCCAGTGCGGAATTATCAAATTAGCGATTATTTGACTACTATTAACGAGTTTATCCGCCAAACTTGTCGCCAACCAGTAACGGTGGTGGCTTCTTCTTTGACGGCGGCTTTGACTATTCGTCTGGCTATTAGCTATCCTGATTTATTTCAAAGCTTGTTTTTGGTGTGTCCATCTGGGTTTGATGACTTTGGCCAGGGGAGTGGACGTAGGTTACCATTAGCAATTATTAATGCCCCCTTATTGGATAATTTCATTTATACTCTGGGCGCTGAAAATGAAATTGCTGTGAGAAATTTTTTGCAAAATTTTCTGTTTGCTAAACCACAGCGGGTTTCTCGAGAAATTGTGGCCGCTTATTTAACTTCAGCACAACAGCCTGATGCTCAGTTTTCGGCTTTGGCGTTTTTACGGGGAGACCTCTATTTTGATTTGAGTTTGTACATCCAGCAACTGCAAATTCCCACGGTGATGTTTTGGGGAGAGGCGGCACAATTTACTAGCATTAAGTTAGGGCGACGTTTAGCTAGTCTCAATACAGCCGCAATTGGTGATTTTTATGCGATCGCCGACACAGGAGTATTACCCCATCTAGAAACCCCAGAAGTGTTAATTGGTCTATTACAGCGTTATTTTTAACCTACATGGCAATATGTGAAATTATAGCATTTCCCATGCTCGTGAGGTACAATTTTTTTAGTTTGAGGGAACACCGGAACAGGGAACAGGGAATAGGGAATAGGGAATAGGGAATAGGGAATAGGGAATTGGTGTGTACTTCATGAGACTGAAAAAGGCTTTATGTAAACTAATTATCAAAAACTGCACTTTTTAACCATTAGGGTAGTCTCCACTAATGACGGCGCACTGCAAGCTGTTTTAGCCATAGCATTATCAAACCGTTGATATAGTTGACACCAATGTTTTAAGATTGTTGACATTCTATCTTTGTTGACTAGAAAGCTTTATATTTAATAAAGATATAATTGTTAACATTAGTACAAAATCTGAAAGGATTGGGGGAAAATAACTGCTATGAGTCGTGTAGGCGTTTTATTACTCAATCTCGGTGGACCTGATAAGTTAGAGGATGTCGGGCCGTTTTTGTATAACCTGTTTTCCGACCCAGAAATTATTCGCCTACCGTTTCGCTGGCTGCAAAAACCCCTAGCTTGGTTTATTGCCTCACGGCGCACCAAAACATCTCAAGCTAATTATAAGCAAATTGGTGGCGGTTCCCCACTGCGGCGAATCACGGAGGCTCAAGGAGAAGCTCTCAAACAAAAGTTGGGTGATTTGGGACAAGAAGTGAATATCTATGTAGGAATGCGTTATTGGCATCCTTACACAGAGGAGGCGATCGCCCAAATTGCTCAAGATAAAATTGAACAGCTAGTAATTCTACCACTTTACCCACAATTTTCTATTAGTACGAGTGGTTCTAGTTTTCGGCTGTTAGAAAAACTTTGGCGAGAACAGCCAGAACTTCAGCCCACGGACTATACTGTCATTCCCTCTTGGTACAAACAACCCAGCTATCTCCAGGTGATGGCGGAACTCATCGCCCAAGAACTAGACCAATGTCCCAACCCCGATGAGGCTCATATCTTTTTCAGCGCTCATGGTGTGCCGAAAAGCTATGTTGAAGAAGCAGGAGACCCCTATGAGCAAGAAATCGAGGAATGTACTGCTCTAATTATGCAGACTCTCAATCGACCCAATCTTTATACATTAGCTTACCAAAGTCGTGTGGGTCCGGTAGAATGGCTCCAGCCTTATACTGAAGATGCGCTGCAACAACTGGGGGCACAAGGTGTAAAAGATTTGGTTGTTGTACCGATCAGTTTTGTCTCAGAACACATTGAGACTCTCCAAGAAATTGATATTGAATATCGGGAAATAGCCGAAGATGTAGGAATCCATAACTTCCGTCGTGCTGCAGCTCCTAATACTCATCCGGTATTTATTCAAGCACTGGCGGAACTGGTAATTGAGTCCGTGGAAAAGCCCAGTTTCAAGCTTTCCCAAGCTGCACAAATGAAGAAAAAGGTGAAAATGTATCCCCAGGAGAACTGGGAATGGGGTATGACTACCAGCGCCGAGGTCTGGAATGGTCGTATTGCTATGCTTGGTTTTATTGCTTTAATGATTGAGCTAGTTACTGGCCATGGTTTGCTACATCTGATTGGCCTTTTGCAGTGATAGTAATTCTCTCTATGGGGACGTAGCACTTTACGCCCCCGCTTCTATTAAAATCATACTTTCAGATGATAACTGCGCACTAAATATCCCGTTGGTAAGACGTAATCTATTTTTAAGTTTTGTAACTTGAAATTTAACAGGTTCTCAGATGACTGAGTTCTTTTGTCTCCACAAATTGTCGGAATTAATTAACCACAGATGAATGTTTTTGGGATCTGTCTTCTGTGAGGTTGATTGATTCTGAACAATTCTATTTATTGGAGTTGGATGATGAAAAAATTGATTTGCTTATGGACTTTAAGTTTAGCGATCGCATCTATGGGTGTTCCGGCTATAGCTCAGGGTCAAGAAATCGAGTATGATCAGAATGCTCCTCGGATTAGCGGTACTACTGGTTTAACTGATAGGCATTACATTAGTCTGTATACTGGTGAACAACCTTTATCTAGCGTTACTATTCGTCCGTCGGAACTTATGGATATTGGTGATAATATTCAGGTCACTGATGAGTCGGGTGCAACTATTGATGCAGAGGTTTCTAGGGAAGAGGACAGCTTGAAAATCAATTTTGCTCAACCTGTGGCTTCGGGAACTAACATAGAAATTGCTATCAGGGATTTAGGATTTGTACCGACACCCCAGGGAGTGTTCCACTATCAAGTTTCTGGTGACCATGTGGGCTTTGCTCGCGAGGTTCCCTATGGTTTGGCTAGAGTTGAGGTGTATTGATTCTGGATTTTATCTTTTTTTTTGGGAACCGCACCAGGGAACAAAGAGAAGGAAAACTTTTGATTGTCCCTTTCTCTTTGCTCTGGTGGTGGTCTGTGCCTACTTGTTTCTAAATGTCTAGTCTTTGGTAAACTTGATCTAAATGCCGCAGGTGTTGTTGTGGGTCAAAACAGGTAGCAATTTCTGCAGGTGATAACTTTTGAGTTACACGGGGGTCTTGAGTGATGAGGTCGTGGAAGTTTCCTTCTGGTTTGTTCCAAGCAGCATGGGCGCTATCTTGGACAATCCCATAGGCTTCTTCTCGTTTTAGTCCTTTGTCTATCAAGGCTAGTAGGACTTTTTGGCTAAACACCACACCGCCGTAACAGTTGAGGTTCCGCGCCATGTTTTCTGGATAGACTAGCAGGTTTTTTACCAGTTCTGTGATTTCAACTAGCATAAAGTGTGTTAAAATGCAAGCATCTGGTAAAATCACCCGTTCTACGGAACTATGGGAAATGTCCCGTTCATGCCACAAGGCGACGTTTTCTAGGGCTGCTCCCGCATGACTTCTGACTAAGCGCGCCATTCCTGTTAGCCTTTCGGAACGGATGGGGTTGCGTTTGTGAGGCATTGCTGAGGAGCCTTTTTGACCTTTGGCGAAAAATTCTTCAACTTCTAAAACGTCTGTTTTTTGGAGGTTGCGAATTTCTACGGCAAAGCGTTCAATGGATGCAGCAACTAAGGCCAATTGTTGCACGTAGTCGGCATGGCGATCGCGAGAAATAACTTGTGTCGAGGCTGTATCAGCTTTGAGTCCCAGTTTTTGGCAAGCGATGGCTTCCACCCGTGGTTCAATATTAGCATAGGTTCCCACCGCACCGGAAATTTTACCCACGGCGATGGTTTCCCGTAGGACTTTGAGCCTTTGTTGATGGCGCAGCACTTCTGCTAACCATCCAGCTAACTTAAAACCAAAGGTCATGGGTTCGGCGTGAATCCCGTGGGAACGGCCAATCAT
The DNA here is from genome assembly GCF_029891675.1 of Anabaenopsis tanganyikae CS-531. NCBI lineage: Bacteria > Bacillati > Cyanobacteriota > Cyanophyceae > Nostocales > Nodulariaceae > Anabaenopsis > Anabaenopsis tanganyikae. The sequence goes on along the minus strand of NZ_JANQDF010000040.1, from coordinate 2,780 downwards.
GACTGTATTACGGTGTTCTCGCGCCTTTTGGCGAATTGCCTGAATCAAATTTTCCAGATGTTGGGATATTACATCCAGGCTAGCAACTAATTGCAGTCCTAAAGCTGTGTCTAAGACATCGGAGCTAGTTAACCCTAGATGAATATAGCGTCCCGCATCACCTACATATTCATTGACATTAGTTAAAAAGGCAATGACATCATGACGGACTTCAGCTTCAATTTCTAACACTCGCTTCGGGTCAAAATTCGCCTTAGCTTTAATTTCCTCCACTGCCTGAGCAGGGATATAACCCAGTTCAGCTTGGGCTTCACAAACTGCAATCTCTACCTGTAGCCAGGTTTTTAATTTGTAAGATTCAGTCCACAGGTTGCCCATTTCGGGCAAAGTATAACGCTCAATCAACGTTCGCGGCAGAATACAACTGTCATATTCTACAGTTTAATAGGCAAAAAATTTCACTGCATTCTGTCGATAGTCCGATACTGAATTGCTTCGGCGATATGATTGGCTTTAATTTCATCTTCTGCGGCTAAATCTGCAATTGTCCGCGCTACTTTCAGGATGCGATCGCTGGCTCTGGCTGATAACCCCAGTTTTCTAATTGCTGCTTCTAATAAGCCGCGACTAGAATCATCTAACTTACACCATTTTTGCAGATGCTGACTTTGCATTTGAGCATTACAACGCAGATTTGCTTCGGATTGGAAACGGGTATTAGCGATTTCTCGCGCTTGTTTGACTCTTTCTAAAACTGCAGCCGAAGCCTCTCCTGTGGGTTCTTGGGTAATTTCTTCCGGTTTTAAGCGATTCACTGCCACTTGTAAGTCAATGCGATCCATTAACGGACCCGAAAGCTTCGCCCAATAGTTTTCCCTTTGTCTCGGTGAACAGGTACATGGTTGAATAGTATCGCCATAGTAACCACAGGGACAGGGATTAGTGCTAGCTACTAAGGTAAACTGCGCCGGAAACATTACAGATTGTCTGGTGCGGGAAATTGTCACATAGCCATCCTCTAGGGGTTGGCGCAGAAATTCTAAAACATCCCGTTTAAATTCCGTTAACTCATCGAGAAACAGAATCCCTTGGTGAGATAAAGAAATTTCTCCTGGACGGGGAAAGCTCCCACCTCCAACTAGAGAAGGTCCCGATGCTGAATGGTGAGGACTGCGGAAGGGGCGATCGCGCACTAAGGAGCCGCGGTTTTTTAATAACCCCGCTACAGAGTGAATCCGAGTCACTTCTAGGGACTCGGCAAACTGCAAAGGTGGTAAAATTCCTGGTAACCGTCTGGCTAACATAGTTTTACCACTCCCCGGCGGTCCGACAAAGATTAAATTATGACCACCAGCCGCCGCAATTTCCAAAGCCCGACGAGCATGAGCCTGTCCTTTGACATCCTTTAAATCTGGTCCGGCGTAAGGCGTTTTTGGTAACCCCTGTAAATTTTCTGGCTTTACAGGTTTGTAACCTTTCGGATTATTTAATAGTTCTACCACATCGGCGAGATTTGTGCAACCGTAAACAGTCAATTCTTCTACTACTGCTGCCTCTTGGGCATTATCCGCCGGAACCACTAAACCGGCAATTCCCATTTTTTGTGCTGCAGCTGCAATGGGTAGAACCCCAGCCACAGGGCGTAAACTACCATCTAGAGAGACTTCACCCAGGAAAAGATAATCTCCCAATAAATCAGGACTCACCTGTTCTGAAGCCGCCAAAATGCCTATACTAATGGGTAAATCAAAACAAGGCCCTTCCTTGCGTAAATCTGCGGGAGTCAAGTTAATCACAATTTTCCGCATGGGGAACGCAAAACCAGCATTCTTTAATGTCGCCTTGACTCTTTCTCGAGATTCTTGCACAGCCGAATCTGGTAGTCCCAAAACGACAATCCCCGGTAAACCCCCTGAGACATCGACTTCCACGCCTACTTTGACGGCATCAATGCCTACAATAGATGCACTCCAGACTCTAGCAAGCATTTTTTCTATATATATTCAGTATTTTCACCTTTTAGCACATTACTCAGTATATTGCCATGAGTGAAACCACATAGACAATTTTATATGAGCGGAAAATTCAAGCGATCGCCTAAAATCTTGAGCAGATGAGTAGCTAAATCCCTATGAGCCAAACCAGCGACACAATTTTCAGCAAAATCATTCGCCGGGAAATTCCCGTAGATATTGTTTACGAAGATGAATTAGCCCTAGCATTCAAAGACATCAACCCTCAAGCACCAGTTCACATCCTTGTCATTCCCAAAAAACCCATAGTTAAATTAGCAGATGCCGAATCTCAAGACCAAGCTCTATTAGGACATCTTCTATTAACCGTCCAACAAGTGGCCGCAGCTGCTGGATTAACCAACGGTTATCGTGTGGTCATCAATAACGGCGCTGATGGTGGTCAAACTGTCTACCATTTACATTTACATATCCTGGGAGGAAGACCCATGGAGTGGCCCCCTGGTTGATGAAACCTGATTGAATCGTGTCTGGGATGCGATTCATTAGAAATACAAATCTTGTTCATCAGAAAACTTTAATTAAAATCCCTTTACAAATCAAAACTTTTGCTCTAAGGTAGTATTCAAGTAGGCAAGCTTACCTACTCAACTCATTAAAACAAAAGCAATCATAAACAAATGACCACAACCTTACAACAGCGCCAAAGCGCCAACGTATGGGATCGCTTCTGCGAGTGGATCACCAGCACCGATAACCGGATTTACATCGGTTGGTTCGGCGTACTCATGATCCCCACCCTCCTAG
>NZ_JANQDF010000039.1:0-17881 GCF_029891675.1 Anabaenopsis tanganyikae CS-531 | reverse complement strand
ATGAACGAGCGCGCTGACTTTGATAGCCCTTGGAAAGAGATACTTACCGAGTATTTTCCCCAAGCCATACAATTCTTTTTCCCAGCCACCGCGGCCTTGATTAACTGGGAGCTACCCCATGAATTTCTCAATCAGGAATTTCGGCAAATTGCCCGTGATGCGGAGCAAGGTAAACGTTATGCTGACCAATTAGTCAAGGTTTGGCAACTTAACGGCGAAGAAATCTGGCTATTAATTCATGTAGAAATTCAAGCACAGAAAGAAAATGATTTTAGTCAACGGATGTTTACCTATAACTTTCGCATCTTTGACCGCTTTGATAAACCAGCCATTAGCTTGGCAATCTTGTGTGATAATAACCGCAACTGGAGACCGCATAATTACAGTTATAACTACCCCCAGACAAGGTTAAACTTTGAATTTGGCATAGTTAAATTGTTAGATTATGAACAACGGTGGCAAGAGTTAGAAAATAGTCATAATCCCTTTGCTACAGTGGTGATGGCGCACTTGAAAACCCAGCAGACACGCTCATCACCAGCAGAACGGAAAACCTGGAAATTTAGCTTAATCCGTAGGTTATACGATTTAGGACTAAAAGAACAGGATATCCGCAATCTCTATCGCTTTATCGACTGGGTTATGATTTTACCAAAAGCACTGGAAAATAAATTGTGGTCAGAATTTAAGCAATTTGAGCAGGAGCGGACTATGAGGTATGTTACCACCGGCGAGCGCATAGGTTATGAACGGGGAATACAAGAGGGTAGACAAGAGGGAATACAAGAGGGAATACAAGAGGGTGAACTAACCCTGATTCTCAAACAACTAAAAAAACGATACGGTGAATTATCCCCAGAATTACAGCAGCGCATCCAGTCTCTTTCCCTCCACCAATTAGAAGCCCTGGGGGAGGCTTTACTAGATTTGGGTAGTATGGCGGATTTACTGGCTTGGTTGGAATCCCAGTAATTACTGTGGGGCGCTCTTGTCTCCCTATTTTCAAATACTAAATGGAATGCAGGGCGATCGCCACTTACTCCTTCTATGGTTTATGAGGATAGAGATGGGGTATTTACGGTTTATAGGAGAAAAAATCATGACAGTTACAACCCCCAAGAACATGACCTTGGAAGAGTTTCTGCAATTTGATGATGGTACAGATAATTTATATGAATTGGAGAACGGCAAATTAATTTCTATGCCTTTAGAAAGTGAGCTAAATCGTCGGATAGCCATGTTTTTATTGGCATACTTCCTAAAATTAGGTATTCCCTATTACCGCTTGAGTATGAAAACAGAAATGGCCGTATATAGTCGCCAGGTGGGGGTGCGTGTTCCTGATTTGGTCTTGTTTTCTGAAGAATTGGCTCAGGTAATGCAAAGTGCTACACGCTCCCTAATTTTAATGGATATGCCGCAGCCGTTGTTGGTGATTGAGGTAGTCAGTCCAAATCAAGAAAATCGGGATTATCGTTACAAGCGCTCTGAGTATGCAACGCGGGGAATCCCTGAGTATTGGATTGTAGATCCCATACAGCAAAAGGTGACGGTTTTGCAGTGGGTAGAAGGTTTGTATGAGGAGCAGGTTTTTACTGGTGATATGGTGATTTGTTCCCCCTTGTTTTCTGAAATCAAGTTAACGGTAAATGATATTTGGCAATGTTAACTCAAATATTTATAAAGTCGGTGCGCCAGGCGATAACTATAATATAGCATTTCCCATGCTCGTGAGGTACAAAGTTGTTTAGTTTCAGGGAACACCGGAACAGGGAACAGGGAATAGGGAATAGGGAATAGGGAATAGGGAATAGGGAATAGGGAATAGGGAATAGGGAATAGGGAATAGGGAATAGGCAATTGATGTGTACTTCATTAGCCTGAAAAAGGCTATAAGGACTAACAGGATGTTTTAAAAGTTATGATTAAGGTATCAAATATTGTTTTACCCCGCCTTCGGTGTGTTCCCCCGTTCCGGTGTTCCCTAAGGTGAAAATTACCTGTTGAAAACTTATCAAACAACCTCTAACTAATCAGGGGAGGATTTTGTCTTTCCCTGATTTTTTTATATAGCAATCCTAAATGATTCATGAACAATTTCTGTTCCCTGTTCCCTGTTCCGGTGTTCCCTTTCCTCACTGATAATTTCTCAAGTCAAATAGGATGACTATATCAAGTAAATAAACTACACACCTTAATATCATAAATCTTGTGGGGTGGGCAGAAAAGCCCGTCCTTTTGTACCTAACTCAAATCAAAGGCGCTGTAAATCTCAAATTAATCGGGACATAATTGTAACTATTTTGTCCCTTTTTTCTGGGTTATAATCCCGTATTTTGTCTGTTTATTTGTATATTGTATGACTTTTAAGCCATAATTACGACTGTTTTATGTAATATACCGTTACAATTGCGGAAATTTTAGTGACAAAGCTGTAACTATTTTGTCCCTTTTATTTTGGGAAAATATCTAGACATAAGTGTTTTACTTTCATACACTGCTATCAATCGAGGTTTTAAACCTTGGGTTTGATTGTTGAAGATAATAAATGGAGGAACAACTCTCATGGCTGATATTAAGATTACTAACCTAAAAACTGATTCCGAAATTATAGACCTCAAAGCCGAAGCTGAAAAGGGTAATCCCGAAGCTATTGTTGCTTTTAAGTCTCTGCGTGGTGGTCTTGCTTGTTGTTGTTGGTGGAAATGTTCTTCTCATACTCTCTCTCATACAAAGAGTTGAATTTAATTGAATACTTCCTACATTGAGGGCTAAGATTAAACCCTGGAGACGTTATTTAGAACGTCTCCAAAAATTCATGGTTTTTTTAGCAACTGCATCTCTTTATCATTCGTTTTGATGTTTTTCCTCTTTAATTAATCACCGCTAGATTAAAAAAGTTAAATCAGCAGAGTATTCTCAAGGAAAATTATATCTAATGTGCTTGAATTAAGGATTACAAAACTATGTTTATACCTTCACTCGATGATTCATTCATTACTTGGATAAATCGCCCATATTTAGACATGGGAGATGTTAATACTGCTCCTTGGCACGTATATGGAATAAGTTACGCCTATTCTCAAATGGTTGGAAATACTATTATAGGTGCTCCTGTTACTCTTATTCACCCTATCTCATTTAGAGAATCATTAATTAGAGAATATCGCCTATTTAAATATCAAGTTACTAACCCACTTGATCTTGCTGATGAATTAAGAACTGAACGGTGGAATACTTTATGTGCTTATTTAACTAATTACCAAGAATTGGCTTCTATTATTCAGGTTCGAGTTATTAGTCTTTTATCTAGTTTATGCCTTCATAAAGCGGTTTTACAATATGTGCCACAACTATATGAGTCAGATATTGCCAGCAGTAATATTTTGGCTAATTTAGCTTTGCAACGAGCTATATCAAATCTAATGATACAGCCTGATGCTGGTAACTTAGATAATATTAAAGAATTTGAGACAATTGCTAAGCAAGCTCCTTTAGATAGTCATGAGCGATTTGGCAGTGCAAATAGTCTAGTAGCATTATATGCTAAAACCTTTAGAAATTTGAAAGCTACTGAGTATTGGGTAAATGAAACTAGTAAGACGCTAGATCATTTGAAACCTTTGCTTAATAATTTTGAGCAGAAACGCTTACAAAGTGTCTATATTCGTGCTGCCGTTTTTGTTCACCTGTTGCAAGGAGATAAACAAGAAGTTGTTCAACAGATGAATTTATGTCAGTCTCTTGCGGAAGAATTGACTGAAGAAAGTACAAATGATCAAGAACGAATGCTTGCTCATGAAAATTTGACTACCGTATTTGAAAGTCGTGTTAAGGAAGCATCATGGCTAGGAAATTTTGAACTTGCTGAAGAAAGAGCACAGAAAATGGTTCAAATGGAACCATTGTATTCTAAGTACCACCTTCAATTGGGAGAAATTTTAATTAACCAAGGTAAATTTGAGGAAGCCGCCAAGATATATCGTTCTGCTGCTCGACTTGGACCTCCAGGAACAGCAATTGCTTGGTTTATGGCTGGTCAGTGCCATGAGAAACTCGGTGATATAGATATTGCCTGTGATTGCTACTTAGCCTCGGTAGAGATGGATGAACTTGCTATATCAGCAGTCGAGCGACTCCATAAATTAGCCCACTATTTGAGAAATTCGGCGTTGGTTAAATGGAGTGAGATGCGTTTACTGGAGTTAAAAAAAGCCGAGAAACTATATGATCAAGTACAAAAGTCCCAAACTACTTATATTCCAGAAGCTGCTTCTGGGTTAAAAATGGCTGGGCAAGTTGTTAGATCATACGATAATTAATTCCCATATTCATACTCAATATGGGAATGAGAATTAACGAGAATAGTGTTGCATGTTTGTTTGTAGTATGAATAAAGCTCTAGCAACCTTGGCTGTAACTTTCATCAACGCCACGATAAATAATGGCAGCAAGAAATCAAGACATTTTCATTGTCATTTATGGATTATTTTTACTACTTCAGCTTGTTTGTGTATCCACTCACCAAGTAACTCAGTACCAATTTGAAGATGTAACTCATCATTCAAATGCGGCTGGATAATCTCCTCCACAAAAATCAAACGCACACCCTTAGCTGTAATAATAGGTTTAAGCACCTGGGGGGGATTGGCTGCAAATACAGCGGCAGATATTTCTGGCTTTAAATCCCGGCGACGCTGTACCCCCAAATATCCCCCCTGACGGCGCAATTCCACATCTTTAATATATTGGTGCGCCACATCATAAAAACTCATCTCCCCTTCTTTAATGGCGTAAAAAAGTTCTATCGCCAAATCTTCATCTTCTAACACCACTTCATACATCACCACACCGGCATAATTTAGCTGGTTTTGCCAGAAATACGGCTCGATTTTATCGGCAAATAAATGTTGAGTTAACTTACCACTAATTAAGTTTGTATATATAATCTCTTCAAAATCATCTACAGATAAACCATGCTGCTCTAACCATTTATAAGTATCCTCAGCACTGGTGAGTTTATTTGTTAAGCGTAAAAAATCCGCTGCTTTTTGTAATTCCTCAACTTCTACTTTGATTCCCGCTTCCTCTGCGGCTGATAAGATAATCTTACGGCTGACAATCTGCTCTACTAGCTCAGGAATTTGTAGGGAAAGCTTGACTTGTTGCCAAATATCTGCTTGGGTAATGGTGATGGATTCTAACATGATTTACTCCTAAAATTTGATTGATTTTGGTTGATAAAATTTAAACCCCACCCTAACCCTCCCCTTATTAAGGGGAGGGGACTGGATTTACTGTTTCTGTCGATACATCGGGGAGAATGGGTTGATTTGAACGCCCCAGAAAAGCATTTGCACTTTACTACAACTTGACACCCCCCTGCTGTAACTGCTTAAAGGGATCAAGTATAAAATCAATAATCCGGCGCTGGCGCACAATTACCTCCGCTGTTACAGTGTCGCCGGGATTTAAAGGGATACATTTATCCTGACTAGGAATACAATCTTGATTCATGGAAATTTCTAACTCATAGGCTGCTACCCTCCCATTAGGTGTATCTATTTCTGTAGTTGTGGGAGAAATCTTGAATAATTCACCACTAATTATCCCGTAGTCTTGGAAAGGATAGGCATCAAATTTCAGCTTAACCGGTAAACCCTGACTCAGGGAACCGCTTTGACTTGTGGCCATTTGTCCCCGGACAATTAACGGTGAACCTGTGGGAGCAATTTCGGCAATTAAGGTACCTGGTTGCACCACAGAACCAGCTTTTTCAATAGGTAACTGAAATAAGGTTCCGCTGACGTTGGCTTTTAACACTCGTTGATTAAGTTGAAATTCCCAGGACTGAATTTGGCTTTTAGTTTGAGCAATTTCTGCATTTAGGGTAGAAATTTCGCTCTCTATATTTTTCAGTTGTTCTTCGCTTCTGAGTACCGCCAGTTTACCAGCATTAGTGACTATTTTGTAACTATTTTCTTGTTCATTGACTCTTAATTGGGCTTGTTTAATATCAGCATCAAATTGCTTAATGGTGCGCTGATAACTACTTTGTTGTTCTCCTAACCGTAACTGGGCTTGTTGAATATCTGATTTACTCTGTTCATATAATCTTTGTTGTTCTTGGGCTATATCTTGCTTTTCTACCAGTGTGATTTCTGGTATAACTCCTGATTCCCGGAGTTGACCATAGCGTTTAACTTCTCGTTGACTGCTAGCTAACCGGGAAGCCATTAATTTATTGGCAGTTTGACTATGTTCTAGGCTTTGTTTAGCTTGATTAACTTGGGATAATTTTTCCTCTTTTTGTAAATTAGATAAACTCTGTATGGCGGTTAAATTTTGTCTAGCTTGGTCAATTTGAGATTGTTTTTCTAACTCTTGAAATTGATTTTGTTGGCGCTGGGTTGCCAAAACTACAATTAACTGATTTTTTAACAGGTTTAACTGAGATAACCGATTTAATTGACCTTCTAATCTGTCTTTGGTTTGTCGTAATTCGCCTTTGACTAGTTCTGATTCTAGTACCAATAAAGTCTGTCCAGCTGTAACTACATCACCTACTTTGACTTGAATTTCCGCCACGGTTCCAGCAACGGGTGCATCTAGTCTGACTGTTTTACCTTGGGGTTCTAATCTTCCCCTAGCTGTACCTGTTTCATCGACGCGGGAAAACATCGCCCAGGGTAAAACTATGGATACAAATATAATCAGGAAGTATAGTAATCCCCTTGTCCACACTTGGGGTAAACTATCTAGTAGGTCTTTGGTGACATGAGACCAATCATCTATTAAGTTGGCTGGTTGTAGTGGTTCATGTTGCTCATGATTGATGCTATTTGGCATAATTCCCCTGGATATAGTTGTGAAATTTAAATGATTTGGCAAAAAAATTGATTATGGTAGTTATATCCCCGACTTCTATGATAAATGTTGAAGGGATGAGAAGATGGTGTTCAGAAGTCGGGGATATTACCTGCATTATCTAACTGTTGTTGATTGAGATAGTAATAATGTCCCCGTTTAGCCATTAACTCGTTGTGGGTACCACTTTCAATTAATACCCCTTTATCGAGTACCAAAATTAAATCCGCATTGCGCACTGTGGAAAGACGATGAGCAATTACTAATGTGGTTCTACCTTTGAGGATGGTGTTTAAGTTGTTTTGAATTATGCGTTCTGATTCAGCATCTAAATGGGAAGTGGCTTCATCTAAAATCAGCAGTGAGGGATTACCTAATAAAGCTCTTGCTATGGCAATTCGTTGTCGTTGTCCACCAGATAACATTCCCCCACCTTCACCGATTTGGCTTTCATAACCCATGGGTAACTTTTTGATAAACTCATCAGCCCCTGCTAACTCTGCCGCTTCTATAATTGTTTGTAAACTTGCCCCTGGGTGTGCTAAACTAATATTTTCGCGAATCGTACCGCCAAACAGAAAAGTATCTTGGTCAACTACCCCCACCTGTTCCCGTAGGGAACGTAAGGACAGACTGGTAATATCATGTCCATCAATTAACACCTGACCATCTGTAGGGGGATACAAGCCTAAAACTAACTTAGAAATAGTTGTCTTTCCTGAACCACTGCGACCTACTAAAGCTACCATTTGCCCTGGTTTAACGGTAAAGCTGAGATTTTCTAAAACGTTAATATCACTTTCTGGGTGATAACGAAAGGTGACATGATCAAAACAGATATGACCTTGAATTGGTGGTAAAGATTGCCGGACTTGATGCTGTAAATCCTCTTCTGGTTCTGTATCCAAAACATCGTTAATCCGCTCTACAGCGATGGTTACTTCTTGTAACTCATTCCACAAAACAGTTAATCTTTGAAATGGGGCAATCACATTACCCAACAGCATATTAAATGCTACTAATTGCCCAATAGTTAACTGATTTTGAATTACTAGATATGCCCCATACCATAGTAAACCAGTAGTAACAACCGCGTCAATCAAATTACTAAAAATTTGCAGGCGATTACCGATAACCTGCCCAGAAAAGCTGGTTTTCACTCTTTTATTTAGTAAGTCTTCCCAATGCCAACGTACCGTTTGCTCCACTGCTGTAGATTTAACGGTTCTCACCCCAGTTAAAGCTTCGATTAAATAACTACTTTCAGTAGCATAGGCGTTAAAAATCTCCCGAGATATCCGGCGTAAAAACGGGGTAGCAATCAAGGCTAATAGGAAAAAAGGCGGCACAATTACTAAAGCTAAAAGTGCCATTTTCCAGCTATACCAAAACATCAACCCGACATAAATAAATACGGTGATTAAATCTAGTACAATAGATAAAGCCTCACCGGAAAGAAAGCGTTGAATCTTGGTATTTTCCTGAACACGGGAAATAATATCCCCTACATAACGAGACTCAAAGAAATTGAGGGGGAGACGCAGGGTATGGCGAATAAAAGCCACAATTAAAGCCACATCTAATTTATGGGCTGTGTGGTCTAATAAATATTGCCGTAACCCCATCATAGCCACACGGAATAAACTAAAAATTAGCAGCCCTAAACCCACAGCAAATAAAGTTAATTCCGAACGTTGAACTACGACCCTATCTAAGATTAACTGAGTGAATAAAGGGGTAACTAAACCAAAGATTTGAATAAATATAGAAGCAGCAAATACTTCCAACATCACCAAGCCATGGGGCTTGATTAATTCAAAGAATTGCCAGAAGGGTGTGACGGTTTCGGGGGTATCTTTGAAAAATGCTGTGGGTTGTAGCAGCAGTGTGTAACCCGTCCAATTGTCTTTAAATTCGGCGTAGGTGAGGGTACGTTGACCAATGGCGGGGTCGGCGACAATGACGGATTTGCGGGTAATTTCATAAACAACAATGTAATGTTTACCTTCCCAGTGGACAATGGCGGGTAATTTTTGCTTGGCTAGTTGATCTAAACTAGCTTTTACTGGTCTGGTACTAAAGCCTATACTTTCAGCAGCGGTGGATAAACCCCGTAAAGATGAGCCATTGCGGTCAACATTAGCGATATCTCGTAAACGATTGACACTAAAGCGTTTACCCCAATAACGAGATACCATGACTAAACAAGCAGCACCACAATCTGAAGCACTTTGTTGAGCAAAAAACGGGTAACGGCGAATAGTTTTCTGTAGTAAATGTCCGACGCGCTGTGTAGGACTGGGGAGGTAAGCTTTACCGATCTTTTTTGATGTCTGGGTTGGTGTGACAGGTGGGGGGGTGATTTCCTCTTGGGGATATGTAGGTGGTGAATCTGAAGTTACCAGTAAAGAATTAACTGCACGGGCTTGGGTGAATAAATGGTTTTGAATGTGGGGATATTTCTGCATCAAGGCTGACAAAACTGTAGCCGGAATGAAGCATAGTTGTAAATTAACACTAGCTCTAGCTCCATAGGGGTAAAAGTCAGCTTCTGGGAATAGGGTAAATTCCCCAAATGATGCTCCTGGTTCTAAGGTAGTAATTAACTCATCTGCGTGATTCAACAGCCTGACTTTACCAGTGATGATAATGTATACACCAGCATCTACATCTTTTCCTTGCCAAAACTTACCGACCCTGGGGCTTTTGAATTTAAACTGTGAGTAGTAGTTGTGAAATTCTGCTGGGGAGAAAGAATGACCTAGAACCTGGTTGAACTGTTCTAGAGACAGCACAGAAACCGGTAGATTTTGCACCATAAGTTTTTAAATGAGTATCTAAAGTGGGTGTAATATACGAAATTACGGGGTCTTCTAGAGGGGTATCTGACTTCAAATCTTGAATCAAGATGCTAGGATTCCCAGTATTTCCCGTAGTTGTTTCTTGGTGATGATTGATTTGGCGACAAGTGGATAATCCCAATTGTTTGAGTAGTCGCTTAATGTGTCTATGGCTCAATTCCACACCAAATTCCTGAGCTAAATGTTCACCCAGCCATTTAACAGTCCACCGTGTAAAAGCATAACCATAGTCACGGGGACTACTAACCACCAATTCTTGCAAACGCTGTAAATAGTCGTTATTGACCACTTTAGGACGACCCACGGGACAATCACCCCATTGATGCGCCATACCACTCCTGGCCATGTGCATCCAGTGTCTCACCATTGCGGGACTACAGCCCAAAATGTGACAAATAACTCCTTGAGATTTCCCTTCATCTGCAAGTAGCATAATTTGAATCCGTAGCCGATATAAATCAGGTAAATCTGTTTGTAAACTTTTTTGTAATAGGTCTCGTTGAAATGGTGTCAAAAACTTACCTGTATTAATGTCTTGAATTTGCTCCTCTCTCTTATATTTATGGACAGACATAAACAGAAATAGTGATAAAGAAACCCATTATATTATACAGAGTAATTTGGGCATGAACTCGAAATTATACAAATAATAATTTTGTGATAAAAAGATTATGAAAATATAAAAAAATTGAAAAATATTCAAGCTCCACCTTGCTGCTAACAACACCTAAGCAACTGTTACTCTGTTAAGCCTGTGGGTCTGTGGGTGAGACGAATAACTTGATGGAATAACCCAGCCAACCCCAATAACAGAACCGTCAACCAATCACCCCAACGCACGTATAAAGTGCGAGTTTCCCGCTTGTAGATAGTTTCAGCATGAGTTGCATAAGTGTTATGTCCAGATATCCATAAGGTGTGACCGTGGGGGTCAACAAAGGCGGAATATCCGGTATTAGTCGCCCGCACTGACCATCTATCGGTTTCAATAGCCCGCATGATATCCAAGGCGTGATGTTGAAATGGCATAGAGGGGCTGTAATGAGCATCGTTAGAAGCACTGAGAATAAATTGCCCGCCAGTAGCAGCTTGACGGCGAAATATTTCGGGGAAAGCGGAGTCATAACATATACCAACTATAGCCCGACCAAAGGGGGTATCAAATATCTGATTGGTTTTCCCTGGTACTTGGTGAGCATCCAGAGGTGATAAGCGCCCAATTATGCCGCCTAAAATATCCTCAAAGGGTATATACTCCCCCAGTGGGACTAATTTAGTTTTGTCGTAACGGCTGAAAATTTCACCTTTCCCAGTGAAGGTAAATAAACTATTTGTATAACTGGTTCCCTGTTCTCCAAAAGCCCCAACCCAAGCAACTACGCCTTTTTCTTGCACTGCTTGCACTAAGCTAGTGTTGGGGAGGTCGCGCTGGAAATAGGGTAAAGCTGCTTCTGGGGTCAGGACTGCATCAACACCTTGGTCTACTAGATTGTAATATCCGGTGGTGTAACCTGCTAAAGCCCGCCGCAAACCTTGGGGTATAAGTTTTATTTCGTTGGGGATATTACCTTGGATGATTCCCACCTGCAAAGCTGCTGCTGGTGGTTGGGCGATGGGACGGCTATATAAATAAAACCCCAACAGGTGTAAAGTCATGAATAGTGAGATGGCGATCGCCAAGTGTTGCTTGACCACCCGACCAGAGGAGGAACTTCTACTGTGGCGGTTAATCCATGCTTCTGCAATTAAACCATTAACTGCAACTATGGCGGCGGTGACGGTGTTCGGTCCTGATAGTTGACCCAGGTGTAAAATTACGAGGTTGTGGGGACTTTGTGTATAAGCCAAGGAACTCCACCACAGGGGTCCAGCACTCCAAAGACTTTCTAATCCGCACCAAATAGCCGTACCAAATAGAACACGTAGCCCCGATTTTTTCCCCCCCCAACGAGCCATAAGCGCCCCCCACAGGGTGAGGAGCAACCCCCCAAGTAGGCTAATAAATGACCAACAAAACAGGGTAATTGCTAAACTTGGTAACCAAGGAACGCCCAACCAGTTCATGGGATGAATCCCAGTAATCCAGGATAGGGCGACACCATGATAGCCAACACCCCAGGCGAGTCCCAGGAGGGGGGGAGATGCAGGAGAGGTAAAAACTAACACCCACAGGGGGGCGAGGGCAACCCAGGCGAAAAACCAGGCACCCACGGGGGCTACGGTTAGCCCCATTAAGACACCACTGGCGCAGGCGATCGCATAGGGGAGTAAGGTTGTTACCCTTTCCCTATATTTTTTACTCAGCTGCTTCCACATCTTCACCGGTATCAGGAGGAACTATAGCTACACCATTAATGGCATCATCTTCATCCAGACGCTGCACTCTCACCCCAGTGGCTGATCGCGATTGTATGGAAATGGCATTCACCGCTTGACGGATGATTATACCACGATTAGTCACCATCATAATTTCATCGTTATCATTGTTAACAATGCGTAAGGTGGCTAATTGGTCTTTAATCTTACGGTTTTTGAATTTGGTAGCCATTAAACCCTGACCAGCGCGGTTTTGCAGTCGGAATTGGGCGACTGGTACGCGCTTACCATATCCGCCCATGGTAATCACTAACACCCAAGGACCAATAATACCGTTACTTGGTACTTCTAGGGATTCCTCCTGGATGTCTATGTCTGCGTTGTCTATGTCTGCGGTTTCCTCTGTATTCAGGGTGTCCAGAATGGCGGCTGGGAGTATATCCATCCCTACGAGTTCATCGCCATTTTTTAGTTTCATGGCTCTGACTCCCCGAGTGGCTCTACCCAGAGGGCGTAGCTGTTCATGGGTACATCGAAAATGAATCGCCATCCCTTGACGAGAACCCACTAATATGCTGTCCTCTACTCTAGCTCGGCGTACCCAGCGCAGTTGGTCGCCTTCTTCCAGAGAAATAGCAATTAAGCCGTTAGCTCTGATGTTACTAAATGCAGCTAATTCCGTTTTCTTAATATTGCCGCCTTTGGTGAGCATAACTAGATATTCTTCACTGCTAAACTCATCTACGGGGACAATTGAGGTAATTTTTTCTTCCTTGGGAATGGGTAGCATTTGCACAATGGGTGTGCCGCGACTGGTACGGGAACCGACAGGAATTTGATAAGCTTTTAAACAGTAGACGACACCGCGATCGCTAAAGAATAAAACACTGTCATGATCGCAGCAAGTTAAGAAATGCTCAATGGTATCATCATCTTTGACCTTAGCGGCGGCTTTCCCTCTGGTAGCGCGGCTTTGGGCTTCAAAGGTGTTGACAGGCATCCGTTTGATGTAGCCTTGTTCTGTGACTAAAATGATGGCTTTTTCGTTAGCAATCAGGTCACGCTCATCTATATCGCCTTCACCGGGTAAAATTACTGTACGCCTGGGTGTTGCAAAGCTGGTTTTTAGCTGAGTGACTTCGGTTTCGATGATTTCTAGTATCCGTTCTCGCCGGGCTAAAATATCCTGTAAATCGGCAATTTGAGTTTGTAAATCTGCGTGTTCTTGACGAATTTTATCTGCTTCTAAGGCTGTCAAACGCCGCAGCTGCATCTGTAGGATAGCATCGGCTTGGACTTCTGACAGGCCGTAATTTGTCATTAACTCGGCTTTGGCTGTGGGTGCGTCGGGTGCATGACGAATTAAAACAATAATTGCATCTAATTGAGATAAGGCAATTAATAACCCCTGGAGGAGATGATCACGAGCTTCGGCTTTTCGCAGTTCGTAGCGGGTGCGTCTGGTAATTGATTCGACGCGGAAATCTAGGAAGACTTCTAAGAACTTCTTCAGGGTGAGGATTTCCGGTTTACCATTGACCAGGGCCAGCATATTCGCCCCAAAGTTAGCTTGGAGGGGGGTTTGCTTGTAAAGGTTATTGAGGACTACACGGGGGTAAGCATCCCGCTTCAATTCAATCACGATTCTCATCCCATCGCGATCGCTTTCGTCCCGAATATCTGCAATTCCTTCCAGACGCTTTTCATTCACCATGTCGGCGATTTTTTCAATCAACCCCGCCTTATTAGTTTGGTAGGGTAACTCAGTGATAATAATTGCTTCTCTATCCGGTCGTCCTCGTTGTTCTACGGTTTCAATGGTAGCCACACCCCGCATAGTAATAGAACCGCGTCCAGTGGTGTAGGCTTCCCGAATCGCTGCTGTTCCCAACACCTGGGCCCCTGTGGGGAAATCTGGACCCGGAATATACTCCATTAATTCCAGGTCAGTGATTTCAGTGTTGTGAATCAGCGCCACCAAACCATCAATTAATTCTCCCAAGTTGTGCGGGGGGATATTGGTAGCCATACCCACAGCTATACCGGAGGAACCATTGAGCAATAATTGGGGGATGCGTGATGGTAATACTGTCGGTTCTTGTTGGGAACCGTCGAAGTTATCGATAAAATCTACAGTTTCTGATTCAATATCTTGGAGGAGGGACAGACTAGTTAAAGCTTGTAACCGACACTCTGTGTATCGCATGGCCGCCGGTGGGTCATTATCTACCGAACCAAAGTTACCATGACCGTTAATCAGGGGCGATCGCATGGAGAAGTCCTGGGCCATGCGTACCAAAGCATCATAGACCGCTGTATCACCGTGGGGGTGATATTTACCCAAAACTTCCCCAACTACACGGGCGCATTTACGAAATGGGCGATCGTGAGTCAGTCCCAGCTCGTGCATTGCGTAGAGGATGCGACGATGCACAGGTTTGAGACCATCCCTTGCATCTGGGAGCGCCCGACCCACAATCACACTCATGGCGTATTCCAGATAAGACTGGGACATTTCATTGCGCAGGTCTGTGGGGATAATCCTCTCCTGTGAGGTTGTCATAATCTAAAAAACTCCAAAAAATGTAGATTTTAGCCCTTACGCTTGTTGCCAGCGTCAAATTATTCTGAATTAATCTTGAATAATTTCCATATTTTTGTTAACATTATAACATATAATCTCATCTTTTGCACCTAAATTAACCAGCTAAAATATCGAGAAATAAACTGGAAAACTAGACTTTTTGCCTATGGTAATATAAAAAACATTATGAATGTGTTTTTAGTAACTATTTTATAGGAAAAAATAACTAGAAACATCTCATTTATAACTAATAGTTTATATTCAAATTAATTGCCAAAAAAAAGTTATTTTAGCCAGAAGATAGTCCTTCGATCCTAAGCAGTCTTAGTCTTACATCTGTAGTTAATCAACTTTTTCCCATACTGGAAATAAGACAGAACAGCCCTAGATTAGAAACAATAATAGTAAATAAAGCAATCCTAAATGATTCATGAACAATTTCTGTTCCCTGTTCCCTGTTCGGTGTGTTCCCTTTCCTCACTCATAATTTCTCAAGTCAAATAGGATGACTATATATTACCATTGAGGTATGGGGAAAATAGGAATTTAACTCCCACTGATAGTACCCCTTCCGTACTACATATCTTAAGGTGAAGACTAGGAGTTAAAATAAATTGCCATGAATCACCAAAAAGTTTTCAACTCAGGGGAAAAAGCTCACCCAGAAGATGCTGCATCTCAATTAAGTCCGGAGGTGCTAGACATGATCAAACATCCTCCCAAAATGGATGATGTCATCCGCGCTCAGTCACCTGCGGAACGGAGGGGGAACCCTGCTTTAGTACCGGAGATGCTAGAGCAACCAATTGATGAAACTCTTGAGGAGCATGAAGGGTAGAGCAACAATCAGGATAGAATAACCCAGAGTATTCTGCTGTGTCTCCTTATGCTATCAGTCATTTATTCTGATGAGTTTCTAGACCACAAAACTGGAAGATATCATCCCGAAAAACCGGAACGCTTGACGGTAATAGTCAATGCTCTCAACTCAGCCACCTTTGGGGAAAAAATTACTTGGCTTACCCCTACGCCAGCATTAGAAAGGCCATCGCTTATACCCACACTACTCAAAGCCCATGATCTAGCCTACATCAACAAAGTTAAAGAAATTGCCGCCAGTGGAGGGGGTTATTTAGACGGTGATACACCAGTTTCTCCCCGCAGTTATGATGTAGCATTATTAGCAGTAAGTGCCTGGTTGGATGGGGTGGATACTGTACTCACCTGTGCTAACCCGGCTTTTGTCTTAGCACGTCCACCGGGACACCATGCTGAACGTAATACTGGTATGGGCTTTTGTTTATTTTCCCATGCGGCGATCGCCGCTTTATATGCCCTGGAACAACCAGGAGTTAACCGCGTCGCCATTCTCGACTGGGATGTACATCATGGCAATGGTACCCAGGCGATCGTCGAAACTCACCCGCAAATTGCATACTGTTCTTTACATCAGCATCCGTGTTATCCCGGTACTGGGAGAGCTTCTGAGAAGGGATTATATGATCATGTCTTGAATTTACCGATACCCCCTGGTAGTAATATCACTGTATATCAGCCAATCATAGAAACTAGGGTAATACCGTTTTTAGCTGAGTTTCAGGCGGACTTACTGATTGTCAGTGCAGGTTATGATGCTAATCAGTCAGATCCTTTAGCCAATATTAATTTACAGCCTCAAGACTATGCCTTATTTACAAATGCTTGTCTGGGACTAACTCGGAAAATTCTCTTTGGTTTAGAAGGTGGTTATGATTTTACCTCCCTTTCCCAATCTGTATTAGCCACTATTGAAACCTGCTTAATTTAACTTAATATATCTTCTAGGGTGCGTCAGACCCTGTGAATTGTGGAAATCAAGAGATTTTTGATATCTGACGCACCTAAATATTAATTTATATATATTTCTGTATTCTAGGTCACAAAAAATGCATTAAATTCATCTCATGTCCAGAAAAAAAAAATCTCTTTACCCTCATAAACTGTCTAAAGTTTTGTTAAGATGCTAATGAAAGTCATTGTTCCATGAGAACTGTTAAATCAGGAAATGGAAACATGAACACTAACAACAGCACAGAGTTGAAAAGGTGAAATAATGAGCACCTATATGTTTTTTGAAGATGCCCTGAGAATGTTTGCTAATATCTATTTGCTATCAGCAGTCATGCTCATAGCAGCTTCTGGTGTTGGTTTAGCAGTGATAGAAACCATTGAAAAAACAGGAGAACGCTAAATAAACCCTCAAAAATGCAAGTTTTACAGACAGACCACATCTACAGGGAAATCACTGTAAAGCTACAGTAACTTAATTTTTACTAGCGATCGCCTTGCAAAACCCCACTTCATGGAATTGAAAACTATAATTCTCTGCGACCCTCCAAGGCTCTAGCTAGTGTCACCTCATCTGCATACTCCAAATCGCCCCCCACGGGTAGACCAAAAGCAATACGTGTCACCTTGGTAAATGGTTTAAGTAGCTGACCGATATACAGGGTTGTTGTCTCCCCTTCTATAGTCGGACTAATAGCCACAATCACCTCTTGGATTTTTTGTTGACTCACCCGCTGCACCAAAGCTTGAATAGTTAGCTGTTCTGCTCCAATACCATCCATAGGGGAAATCACCCCACCTAAAACGTGATACTTACCTTTATATTCGCGGGTTTTTTCCAAAGCAATCACATCACGAGAATCAGCTACCACACAAATAGAGGTATTATCGCGGTTAGGATGACGACAAATTTCACAAACAGGATCAGCAGATAGGTGAAAGCAAACAGAACACAAGCCTATCTGCTTTTTTGCATCAATCAAGGCTTGTGCTAAGGCTTCTACTTCGGCTTCGGGACGTTTTAAGATGTGCAACGCCAATCTTTGGGCTGATTTGGGACCAACTCCTGGTAGGCGTTGCAACTGCTCGATTAACCGTGCTAAAGGACGTGCGTAAACCGTGGTTTTATCTCCTGTATTTTCTCATCATCAACTATGATGACATTTTTTCGGTCATGTTTTTAGATTGTGCGATCGCTTCGTCAGCTGGAGTAATTAGGTTAAAAAACAAAAAAAGCCCCCTATCTCTAGGAGGCTTTTTTCGATTCAGCTAAAGTTTATGATTAGCCGTTGATTGCAGGAGCAGTCAAAGCAACAGGAGCAACTTCACCAGCAGCCAAGTCTAAGGGGAAGTTGTGAGCGTTACGCTCGTGCATTACTTCCATACCCAGGTTAGCGCGGTTGATGACATCAGCCCAGGTAGCGAT
>NZ_JANQDF010000038.1:0-26557 GCF_029891675.1 Anabaenopsis tanganyikae CS-531 | reverse complement strand
TAGCGGTAGTCTTTCTTGTAAATCTTAAGAGAAATATCGCGTCTGGCTAAGGCGTGCAAGTCTACTAAGGGATAACCGCTCCCATGCTCCCGTTGAAGTAGAAAGTAAAGTCTAGCTTTGTCTAGGTTTTATATAGCAGTTGAAGTTAAGCACAATTGTAGATACTCAATCCCAGAAAACTAGGAAGCAAAACCATAAACTACCAAATCTGGAAAAAAAATATCAATTGGCTTGTACAAATGACCTACTTGATGCTAATGTAAACTAAGTAGATTGGCTGCATTAAACAAAAGGGCTACCCAACATATATAGATACGGGGGTGTGGCGGAATGGTAGACGCTACGGACTTAGAAAACTGAGCCTTGATAGAGAAATCTTTCAAGTGTAAGCTGTCAAACTCAGGGAAACCTAAATCTGTTCACAGATATGGCAATCCTGAGCCAAGCCGAAACAAGTGCTGAGTGTTAAAACTCATAACTAATCGGAAGGTGCAGAGACTCGACGGCAGCTACCCTAACGTAAAGCCGAGGGTAAAGGGAGAGTCCAATTCTCAAAGCCGCAGGTTGTCAAAACCCGGCAGTAGTGAAAACTGCGAGAGAATGAAAATCCGTTGACCGTAAAAGGTCGTGTGGGTTCAAGTCCCTCCACCCCCACTAAAAATTTAACGTAAAAGTACACCTGCCTAGTTAAACATGGGCAGGTTTGATTTTTGGCACAATCTTAGGGTATGGGTTTATTTAGGGAGGCTAGGGCAGCACCAGCAGTTTCGGCGATAATACTAACCAGACGATAAAAAGCGATCGCACTAATTATCACAGCAGAAGGAAACCGATGCTGCAAAAGAGCCATGGCTGTCAGTTCAAACACACCCAAGCCGGACGGTGCACCGGGAAGCACAAAACCTAATAACCAAGAAAAGCAAAAAGCACCTAATAATAAAGGTAATTGGCTCAAATGCAATGGAGTCAGGGCAAAAACAGTTAAAACAAACCCAGAACCACGCAAGACTAAAAAACCCAATTCCCCCAACAAAGCCCTAAGGGGATAACGTTTAACCTGCAAAGGAATAGTAAGCTCAGTAGCAGACCTTTTCACCTTGATTTTCTGACAGAAGCAAATCACCGGATTTACAAATCGGGGATGAACACCAACCAGGACTACAGCCAAACTAAAAAATTGTAATATTTGCACAGAACCGGTAATACGATGAGGGGCAAATTGATTACCGAAGATAATAATCATAATTAAAGCTGCGGCCGCCATTAATAGGGGTTCGAGTAATACGCTTAAAGTAGCAGCACTCACAGGAATCTGAGCATTTTTCGCTGCCATAATTCTGCCATAATGATGCCAGATATTACCAGGTAAATATTTAGCAATATTGGTTTTGAGGTAGACCTGAATAAATTCCACAGGTGGGACTGGTTGATTTAAGTCGTGGAGAATCCAAGTCCATATCCAACCACCCCAAATATGTGCTAGTAAAGTTACCCCTGTGGCTATGCACAGAATTGCCCATGCGACTGCATCAACTTGGATTGTTATCACCTCATACCAATGATCCTTGAGGGCTTTCGCTAAAAAAAATATGGTTACACCGAAAATTAGTCCGCGTAAAATTTGCTTCGTCATTTGCAAGAAATAAAGATATCTTAAATCACCCGAATATAATCAATTGCTGGTATTAATCTCTCTACAGTTAGATCATAGTCTGATTTTGGTAGCAAGTATAATGTTACCTACGCTAGAGGTTAACCGATAGTTTTATTTCTAATCTTGAGTGGGGTTATGAAACATAGATGTTTGTAATCCGGTGAGTAAATGGAAAGCTTAGGAACCATAGATAAACAGGGATGAAATTGATATCTGTTAACCGATAAATGTCAGAATTTGCTGATGCTATCAAATAATCAATTAAATGGGTAACCTATTTTCCTGTAAAAGGAGGATTTGATGGACAATATGATAGCTTTCTGGGAAAAGTTAAAACTACGCCAGTTTGTGATTATCTTTATAGCTGGTCTATTGTTGATAGTTACTACTTCTTGTAGTGGAGCAAATCCTCAAGGATCAAAACCACAAAACCCTGCAGTTCAGGCTGGTGGTGCTAATAATCCTGATAAAGGTGGTGGAGATAAATATACTAAATATAGGATGAGTACAGATACTAAAGCGATTAATTCAGAAGAGAAAAAAGAAATTGATCGAGCTAGTTCACAATCAGATTTACAACTTTTGATAGCCATAAGTAGAGACTCAGAAATACTTTACCCCGGTGCGGATACACCTCAAGGTAGAGTTGAAAAAGAAAAAGAATTGCCTATCATCACTGACAAAAACTTCCAAAGACCTGCGCCTGGTGGTTGGATTCAACGAGAACCGGATATAGGAACTCGCATTCAAGAACGGGTGGAAAGAGTACAAGATTCAGTTAAAGAAGCTTCTGGTTTTTTACAAGAAAAGGCAAAACAAGCCAATTCTAGACCTGAGTTACAAAAAAATCCAGCAGTCGGTAAGTAGAAACTTAAAAGCATCACAAGAGTAAAGTTATGAAGAAATTCATTAATTGGCTAAAAAATATTAGTCCTGTGAAGATTTTAACAGTCTTTGTGGCAGTAACATTGCTGTTAACGACACAGGCTTGTAATCGTGCGGGGATAGCTCAACAGCCACCGCAACCCAGTGGTCAACCGCCTAATGTAGAAAGATACGACCCGACAAAAATTTATAAACTTAACACCCCAGAAGGTGGAATGAATAACTTTAGTGATGTCGATCCTAGAGCCAAAGGGGCTGAAAGAGAAGCAAATGCTAGAGCCGCAGAATTGGCGAGAAAAGCGCGGGAAAACGTTCAAAAAAAGGGTATTGATAGCTCGGAGCAATATATTCGCAATTATCAGGAGGGTACACCTTTAGATGAGCGGGTCAGGCGTTTGGGGGAGGACATTGGTAGTTCTGCAGAGGAATTAGGTAAAGGTGTGATTAAGGGGACTCAGCGCGGAGTAGAAAATATTGAGAAAAGCACTGAACGCACTGCCGAAGACCTGACGACAAATATCCAACGCGGCGCGGAGGACACCGCAAAGAGTGTTCAACGCCAAGGGGAGGATGCAGCGGAGGCAGTGAAAAGGAGAATCAGAGAAATTGAGATAGATTAATACCAGGTAAAACTAGGTGTAATTAACTCCAGATTGATGATGCTGCAAATACCAAGCTTGTAATGCTAATCGTTGAACTTCGCGCCAGGGGATATTATGCTTTCGAGCTAATTGTGCACAATCTTCATATTCTGGCTGGACGTTGGCAATACGCTGATCTTGTCTTGGTCGGTGCCATGCAACTTTAACCCGGACAGTGCCATATTCCAGTTCCACTGATTGAATTTCCCGTTGTAAAATGGCGCGCTGTTGGGTGCTGCGGCGAATTCCTAAAGTAGTGGTTTCGCGAAATAAAACTGCTTCACAAGGGAGTAAATTCTCAGGATGGCAAATGACAGTGAGTAAAATTCCCGGGCGTGACTTTTTCATTCCTATGGGTTGGGTGAACACATCCACTGCACCAACGGTAAACAAGGCTTCAAAGACATAGCCGAGGGCTTGGGGATTTAAGTCATCAATTTGGGTTTCAAGTACGGTGATGGTTTCTAAATCGGCATTGGTATGTTCAAAATTATGGGCGGAATCCCCCAGCCACAGACGTAATATATTAGGGATAGGTAAATTAATCGTTCCTGCTCCCAGTCCTACCTGTTTAATGGTCATTGGTGGCGGTGAACCAAACTCTCTAGTTAGGGTAGTAACGATGGCGGCGCCGGTTGGTGTGACGAGTTCGTGATCAATACCATTACTAAAAACTGGACAACCCCGCATTTCCCACAATTTCAATACTGCTGGTACTGGTACAGCCATTTCACCGTGGGCGGCGCGTACTGTTCCCCCTCCTGTGGGCAAGGCTGAACAGTATAGTAAGGGTAATCCTTGATGATTGCTGGAAATCCCTAACCAATCCAAGCCCAAGCAGGTACCGACAATATCGACAATTGCATCTACAGCGCCCACTTCATGGAAATGTACCTTTTCTGGCGCGATCCCATGCACTGCACCCTCAGCTACTGCTAGCTGTCGAAATACTGCCAAACTCCAAGCTTCTACCCGTGATGGCAAGTTAGCTTTGCAGATGATTTTTTCAATTTCTGGGAGGTGGCGGCCGTGATGGTGATGCTTATGTAGTAAATCTACATGAACTTTGGTGGCCTGTTGACCATGGCGTTGCACAAGTTCGGCTGTGAGCTGATAATCCTGGTCAATCCCCAATTTATTGAGTGTTTCACGTAAATATTCTACTGGAACACCCAAACTAACTAAAGCCCCTAGGCACATATCACCAGAAATTCCTGTGGGACATTGAAGATAAGCGACTTTACTCATATAGATAACTTCAACAACTTTATTTTTAGACTTTGCACAATTATTCTGATGTAAATTATGGCCTATTTGAGGCAGGCGCTCATCTATATCGGTGACAATATGTGTAACGCTCAATTTGATATTTTTCCTCGTTGGCACAATTGTCCACCTCTAATTCAAAATTGGCTATGGCAAAAATTTTCGCTGTCCATCCTGATAATCCACAAACTCGACGTATAGAGGAAATAAAGTCAGCGCTCTCTAGTGGCGCAGTGATGCTCTACCCTACAGACACAGTTTATGCTATTGGTTGTGATTTAAATGCCAAGTCGGCAGTAGAACGAGTGCGGCAAATTAAACAGCTAGCCAATGATAAACCACTGACATTTTTGTGTCCTTCATTATCAAATGTGGCAACTTATGCGTTTGTCAGTGATACAGCCTATCGGATTATGAAGCGCTTGATACCTGGTACTTACACGTTTTTACTACCTGCTACCAAGTTAGTACCCCGACTAGTACAAAGTCCTAAGCGAAAAACTACTGGGATTCGTGTACCAGACCATCCGGTATGCTTGGCATTGCTAGCAGCATTGGAAAATCCGATTATTTCCACTTCGGCACATTTACCGCCAGATGATGAACCTGTAGACCTAGATTTACAACCTAGACTATCGCGGATGGAACTGTTTGACCGTTTGGATAATTTAGTAGATTTAATTATAGACACGGGGGAGGAATCAACTTATGAAGTGTCTACGATTTTGGACTTAACGGGAGACGAACCAATGATCACAAGGCAGGGGTTAGGTTGGGAAGCAGCAGCAGCTTGGGTATAACAAACAAACTACACAGGTTTATCTTTTAGTTTCTCCAGAAATGTCATAGAAAAACTCAAGTTTTGAGAGTGACATACTTACATTATCTGGCAGTGGTTAAAACACAATGGCAATAAATGTAGAGATAGCAAGTCTTTTAACCACATTTGAGGCGTGGTAAATATCTATGTGTCATATCTAACCTGCTGGTTGATATATAGTATTTGCCGTTCTCATAGTTAGCCTCACATCTGTGGTTGATTAACTCTTGCGTGTACTTCACTGAGGCGAGAACATCTATAAGAAGTAACACACTATTTTCCGTGTAAATTTTTCAATTGCCTACAGTCTTGTATCTGAGCAGTGCTTGCAGTGGGTTTTGAGAATGCTAAATAGTTCTCCAGCCAAGGCTGGCCTTATTTGCTGTACCTGCGTTGTAGTTATGGTGCAATACCACACTCACCGAAAAGTCATGAAAGCCAACCTTGTAAATCTACCAACTTCAAAATCTGCTGTTTTCTGCAATGTTTCGCCTGCAGAATTGCTCCAGGACGATGACAATAGCTTGAGACAATTCTTGTATCAAGAAATGCTTTTGTCTGTGAAAGCGGCATCTGAGTGTGTACAAGCAGTATCACAGCGTATAGCTACAGAAGTTGAACGAATATGTCATAAAAGCTCCCGTATCCAAGAATCTGGAGAAGTCCAGTCATGGCAACTTAATTTAGCTAGGCATCGCCTGCAAAAGTGCCTACATTACTACCAACTAGGTTCCCGTCGGGGGAGGGTGGAATTACATAGTAATTTAGGTGCTATGGTTTACCGTCATGTCGCGACTGCTGGTTCAGAGTTGGGGTTTAATGCTCGTTACACTCTGATTGAAGATTTTTTACAAGCGTTTTACATCGAAGCTATTAAAGCTTTCCGCAGGGAAAACCAATTGTCAGAAGATTATCAACCCCGGACTCAGTTGCAATTGGCAGAATACATGGCTTTTACAGAGCAATATGCTAAACGCCGAATTAATTTACCTGGTGGGAATAATCAGCAATTGATTATCCTTCGCGCTCAAGGTTTTGCTCGTCGTCAGCCCCAAGAAACTACTGTAGATATTGAAATGGCGGTGGAATCTACTAGGAGTGAAGATGCGGAATCTTACCAGCGTCACTCGGCAGTGCAACAGATTAGATCCCAGATGGTTGCTCAAACTAATTTTGATCCGTCGGAGGAGTCGGAGCGCGATCGCGTGATTGCGGAATTGGCAAAATACCTGGAATCTCAAGGTCAGTCTGACTGTGTGGAATACCTGAAGCTGAAATTACAAGACCTCTGTGCCCCAGAAATTGACCAAATCCTGGGTTTAACTAGCCGTCAGCGCGACTATCTACAACAGCGTTTTAAATACCATGTGGAAAAATTTGCCAAGAACCACCAATGGCAATTAGTTCATCAATGGTTGGGTGCAGGTCTAGAGCAAAAGTTGGGTTTAACTTCTGGACAATGGGACATCTTTGTGAGTGTGTTATCTCCTGAGCAGCAACAGATTTTGCAGTTGAAAACTACTCGACACAGTGATCAGGCGATCGCTAAAGCGATAAAATGTACACCTAAGCAGCTGCAAAAGCGCTGGACTCAAATGCTAGAAGTGGCATGGGATATTCGTAATGGCGAGAATCATATCCAAGCCAGTTAAATGTGAATTTATCGCAGATCAACCGATCTTAATTCCCCATCAATAACTCAAAAACTATAAAAAATTACCTCTACTACTTCACTCAAAAAGATGGGGAAATTATGGCAAAAGTCAAATGCTGACTATCCAATGGTTTGATAGTTTGATCATCTGCTGCGAAGCCTATTTATTTTAGTACAAAGGTACTATTTTATATTTGTTGTTCAGGTGGCAAAATTAAAAATTTATTAACGTATAGCACTACGCATACACGTTAGGACATCATAATTGTGGTTTTAAGGGAACAGGGAACAGGGAACACCGGAACAGGGAACAGGGAACACCGGAACAGGGAAATGTCCTAACACTTGTGGTTACTGCTATAGTATTTACTGTTGCTTGTAGGAAATCCTAAAATCAGGAAATCTGTCAAAACAAGCAAAATCAACATGAGTCAAGGCGGAAGGGCAGTTACATCTGGTAATGTTTTAGAAAACTGTGTAGAAGGTACTTTGCAGGGACATGGATATCTTCAAGTTGGCTGTGATTTACCCAGAAAACAGCGCCTACAATGTCTCTTGAGTGCGAATAATATACCCAAAAGATATGCCAGACAGGTTGATATCGGACCAGGAATTTATGGCAGCGATATAAATGTAGATTTCTATATTATTGGTAGCAGTCCAGCTTCTGGACTAATTATTGAATGTAAATGGCAGCAAAGTAGTGGTTCAGTAGATGAAAAACTTCCCTATCTGAACTTGAATATTCAAAACTGCTATCCCACACAAGCGATAGTATTAATCGATGGTGGAGGCGCGAAACCACAAGCCATCTCATGGTTAGAAACACAAGTTGTTTCTAATCAAAACTTATTAGCAGTTTTTGACTTGAGAGGCTTTATTACCTGGTCTAACAATAACCTTTAATAGGAAGTTACTAATACTTCAGTGATCTGTCCTCGCTTTTTAGGATTAGAATTAATTGACCTACTGGCTGATATTCTATAAATCTGGAAGCCGGCATAAAGTTGGCGAATAAAGTCACAATCTGAATTAGATAGCATAACTTTTACTCCCCGCCGAGCTAGTTCTACAAATATATCTCTGAGTTGAACTTGTTGGGTTTCACCAAAGCAATAGTGACTATAAGCTGTAAAATAACTGGTTGCACTGACAGGATAGTATGGCGGGTCAAAATAGACAAAATCATTACTACTAGTGGCATAATTTAACACATCTGTAAAATCTGCTTGTTTAATTTGCGCGGTATTAAGGGCTGCTGATGCGCCTCGCAGTATATCTTCCGGGCAAATATTAGGATTTTTATATTTTCCCAGTGGGACATTAAATTTACCTTGAGAATTGACTCGATAAAGTCCATTGAAACAAGTTTTATTTAGATATATGAAACGGGCAGCTTGTTGTAAGTCAGTCCCTCCCGGTGAGGCTCTGACATGATAGTAATAGTCTTGACTATGCTGCTGATGATGTGCTTGTAACAGAGAGATTAATTCTTCAACACTATCCTTGACACAGCGATAAGTTGTAATTAATTCTGTATTAATATCACTTAATATAGATGCGGGGGGATGGAGATAGAAAAAAACCGCCCCACCTCCTAAAAATGGCTCATAGTAGGTTTGATATTCCTGGGGAAAATATTGATTATATTGTGTGATTAACCGAGCTTTACCGCCAGCCCACTTTAAAAATGGACGCGGAAAAATTTTGGGAGATATTTGACTTACCATTGATTCCAACTCAGCTAGCAAACATAAGAAATATAGCGCAGGCAGCATATTTTATCTGAGTTGAGTAATTTTTTGGCTGCATAGATTACAATAAGATAAATGTGAAAGCAAGTGTAATTGTATAACAAGGCAGTATATATTGAAATGTTTGACGGATTTTGGGATAACGTCTTTCGCTACCCGCGCTACTTTGTTACTATCCTCTTAGGGGTGTTTCTCAACACGGTGGAGCCATTAATGCCGTTGTTAAAACGCCCTGTAACCCTGATTGCTCTTTTGGGTTTCTTTGTGGGTAGCCTAGTGTTTGTGAGTCTTACACTGCGGGCGATGCTAGGCTTGAATCCAGTCTAGACTCAAAGCATCAGGGTGTTCTTGTGTGGGGTATTGAGTGCTTCTAACTCGGTCCTGTGCAATTTATATATAATTATGTCGTACAACCTCTGTGAGGAGGCACAACTTTATGGCTACTAATCGCCGCGTTTCCCGCGTTGCTGAATTGATTAAACGGGAAGTTAGCCAAATGCTACTCCATGGTATTAAAGATGACCGTGTAGGTACAGGAATGGTGAGTGTTACTTATGTAGATGTTTCTGGTGATCTCCAACACGCCAAGGTCTACGTCAGTATTTATGGTACAGAGTCGGCTAAATCAGAAACAATGGCGGGGTTAAGGTCTGCAACTGGTTTTGTCCGCAGCGAACTTGGTTCACGAGTTAGGCTGCGTCGCACACCAGAAGTGATTTTTATTGAGGACGATTCTATAGAGCGGGGTACTAAGGTGCTGTCGCTTTTAAACCAACTGGAGTATCAGCGATCGCCAGAAAATACGCAAGTAGCGGATAATACTAGCGATGAAGATGATTAATCTTGAGAAGAAGTAACTCGCTAACAATGTCACTTGAGAACAATTAATTCCTAGTGAATTCGCTAAACACTTAACAGACGGGATGTGATCACGTCTGTTTTAATCTAACTATGAGGATATTTTCTGGCAACATTCCCATTATTACTGCAATTTATTGATGCTCATTGAGGTTTCGGCTAATTATTTGTCAATTATCAGGAATTATATGCTATAATACTATGTCATAAAATATACTTATAGTTCATATAAGCAAAACCCCAAGAAATATTGACATGATCTTGCCAGTAAGTTAATTTAATTGCCCTTAATTGCCCTGAAAGCATTAATCCTAGTACTTTTCGTCTGAAAGTTATAATTTATTGACATTCTTAACATTTCTTTAGATAATTTGAAGGTGTATAGCGTCAAAATAAGATTAGTTCCGTATAGCAAACTACAAAATCCTAGCCACAAGTCTGATGCTGTTCATGTTTGTTCCTAGTGTTTGATGGGAACAATGCCTACTTGTAAACTTTGTGAGTAAAAACCATGACTGTGAATACGGTGCCTTCTATCAATTACTACTCCTACTACTCTTTGGATTTGATCCAAGACGAAGCACGCCGACTGGTACAAAAGGGAATTGTTAGCCGGCAACAGCCCATATATACATTGTGTCAATATATACCAGCTAGAGAGTGGGTAGGCGTGGAGTGTGAGTTAGAAAGATGTGACTTTTTATTGCGCGATCGCATTGGCGACCTAATTGGCCGAGAAGAATGGGACAATGACTAATCGGTCTTGAGATTTGGAATTCTCTGTTTACAGATTAAGGAATCACAGCACTTTTAGGGCGGTGAGCTTGTCAACTGGGATGTTTGTAATTGAGAGCAAGGGATTTCATGGCGAATTGGAACGGATAATCTCTAGTTTTGATATGTATTTCCTCATGCAGAATCTTAGTTTTTGCACTAACGCAAGCAGCATTAGAACCTGAATATATACAATTTTGCCAGTTAAGAAGGGGTGGAGGCAATTTTTGGTTTAGATGCGCCACTCATTGAAAATTTAGTATTTTACTATAGATTAAATTGCCGTAGTAGTTTAACATATGAAACTGCTGCGGTAATTTTTTGATAGTTCATCCTACCTGTTCTAAATACTGGTGAACATCTTCAAGAATTTGTGTCAGTTCAGCTTCTGTAGTTAAGCGAATATTCAAGTCGCGTACAGTAAGGAGAACTTTAGCAGCAAAGGGACTCGGCCAAATATTGGGATTACAAAAAATCTCTAAAAATACTTCACCAGTGTAGCGATATTCTAGGGGAGGCTGAGGGGTAACTTTACCGACGCTGGGATTATTGGTTTTAGCGGCGACAGCTTTGAGACTTAACATTAATTTATCTATGGCGGCTTTTAATTCCCGTGCTTTTTCGGCTGAAAAGCTGAAGGAAACAGAACCGGAAATCAGATTCAGGGTTAGAGGAGTGTAAGACATGAGCTATTTCTCAAGATTGATAGCGTAGAGTGGTGTCAGCCATATAATATTACCTATCTTACCCGAATAGGTGGTATTGACAAAACTTGTACCGGATAGCGATCGCTTGCACTATCGGAGGGAACACACCGAACAGGGAACAGGGAACACCGGAACAGAAATTGTTCACAAATCAAATAGGAGTCCTATTACCAAGACTAACAATAAAATATGCTATGGCTTCCGTGGGGTAAGCCATATATTTTAGGGGAGGAAAACGTATTTTTACTAGGATAAGATGAAAGTTTATTTAAAAAAAATCTCAGTAAAGTAGTTGAATAACAGCGATTATAGCGAGATATAGCCAACAGTGTGTAATATTTTTACATATTGATTCTGGGTTGGAAGTTTTATATTACAAGTCATAGCAATAAATTTTAAATATGTTTTATGACTAAGGACAACCGCCCGGAAATACAAAAGGTGTTAATTATCACCTTACTGCTGAATATGTTGGTGGTAGGATTGAAGGGATTTTTGGGGTATGCTACAGGCTCTTTAAGCTTGTTAGCTGATGCCTTACATAGTATGACAGATGGAGCCAGTAATATTTTAGGGTTAGTTGCCAATAGATATTCTGCGCCGGAACCAGATAGAGAACACCCTTACGGACACCAGAAATTTGAATCTGTGGGAGCTTTAGGAATTGCGGTTCTGTTGGTCATCGCCTGCTTTGAAATTCTGCAAGGTATAGTGGAGCGAATTACTCAAGGTAGTGAACCTGTAGAGATATCCCCAGTAGAGTTGTGGTTATTGCTTGTGGTGCTAGGTATCAATATTTTTGTTGCTTTTTACGAACGTCGTGTAGGTCAGCGTTTAGGTAGTGCAATTTTGATTGCTGATGCTACACACACCATGAGTGATGTTTGGGTGACCATTTCTGTAATTGGGGGTTTGATAGGGGTTTGGCGAGGTTATCAATGGTTGGATGTGGTGTTAGCTTTTCCTGTCGCTTTGTTAGTATTGGGGAGTGCTTGGTCAGTGCTGAAAAGCAATTTACCTTGGTTGGTAGATCAAATGGCGATCGCACCGGAAACCATTGAGGCGATCGCCACTGCTGTTCCTGGGGTGATTAATTGTCATGACATCGCCTCCCGGGGTGTTTTAGGTCGCCAAGTCTTCATAGAAATACATTTAATTATAGATGCAGTAGATGTAGAAACAGCCCATAAAATTAGTGAAGAAGTAGAAAGGCGACTAGAAAGACATTTCAACCCCACTAGAATTTTAATTCATATCGAGCCGCCGGTATACCAGAGCAAATCAGCTAAAGCTTGACACTCCCCACGTCTAACCGATAGCTTGCGTGGCGTAGTCATAGAACAGGGTGGGATGAATGATTGACTGAAAAGACACTAGTTGAAAAGATTGATACTTTATATTAAGATGTAACTATAATTAACATTATTTAAATTTTATTTACCCAGCTGCAAATACAGTTTTAGGCGAAAAAACAGCAATTTTACATAAATTGTCAACTGCTACTCCAGACAGTTAGCAGTCATGAGTTTAAATGCAATTAATTATGTCTGTCCTATGGTTATGCTGGGATAAAGGACTATGTAAATCCAAGCATGAAGAATGTTTGACACAGAACTGCTAAATCACAATAGTAGAGCTAGTCTCAAAACTACTTATAATCTATGGAACCCAGGCCACAGAGACGCTATCAGGAATTAAACGTGAGTAATAACGATATTACTATCCCCTTCCCAATTGATGTCAGCAACTGTAACAAAGAGCCTATTCATATTCCTGGCTCTATTCAGCCTCATGGAGTGATTTTTGCGCTCAAAGAACCGGATTTAACCATCCTCCAAGTTAGTGATAATCTCCTCAAATTCTTTAGTTTACCTCCAGAAGAAGTAATCAATAAAAATCTCAGCCAATTACTGGATGCCGAGCAAATTAGGTTAATAAAAGAGTCTTTAAATGAAGATGATTTACCAATTGTTAATCCGATAGAAATGAGCATAAATGTGGATAATCATCCTGTGAGTTTTGATGGAATTATTCACCGGTATCAGGGGGGTTTAGTTTTAGAATTAGAACCAAGGGTAGCAGAAAGAGGTGATGCTTTTTTCAAATTTTACCACTTGATAAAAAGTGCAATTTCCAAGCTAAAAGCAGCATCAAATATAGGAGAATTTAGTCGGGTTCTTGTTAAGGAAACTAAGAAAATTACTGGTTTCCATAGAGTGATGGTTTATCGATTTGATCAGGATTGGAATGGTGTAGTTATTGCTGAAGAAAAGCCAGAATATCTGACATCTTATTTAGGATTACATTACCCAGCCTCGGACATTCCCGCACAAGCGAGAAAACTCTATAGCCAAAACTGGCTGAGACTGATACCAAATATAGACTATGAACCGGCGGTAATTGTGCCCAGGAATAATCCTTTAACTGAGGAACCTTTAGATTTAAGTAATTCTGTGTTAAGGAGCGTCTCGCCTTTACACATTGAGTATATGCAGAATATGGGCGTGACTGCTTCGATGTCAATTTCGATTATGAAAGATGGAAAACTGTGGGGATTAATTGCTTGTCATCACCAAGCACCGAAATTTATCCCCTATGAAATTCGGAATGCTTGTGAATTTTTAGGACAAATAGCCTCTTTAGAAATTGCATGTAAAGAAGAGCATGAGGATATTGAATATAAGCTGTATTTGCAATCTTGCAACTCCAACTTAGTGGAGTATATGTCATTGGAACAGAACTTCATTGATGGTTTAATTAACCACGACCCAAATCTGTTAAATATTGTCAATGCTCAAGGAGCAGCAGTATGCTTTGATGGCGAATATTTTACGGTGGGGAAGACTCCGGAAAAACGGGAGGTGCAAGAGTTAGTACAATGGATTTATGAAAACCAAAAGGAGGAGATTTTCTACACTGATTCCCTATCTCAAGTTTACCCAGAAGCAGAGAAATTGCGGGATGTGGCTAGTGGTTTGATGGTAGTTTCCATTTCCCCAATTCAGAAAAACTATGTTTTATGGTTTCGCCCGGAGGTAGTGCAAACTGTAGATTGGGGTGGTAATCCCAATAAACCGGTAGAAGCGCAAGAAAATGGCAGTATACGCCTATCACCGCGCAAATCCTTTGAGTTATGGCAAGAAACAGTACTATTAAAGTCTCTCCCTTGGAAATCCGATGAAATAAATGCAGCGCTGGAGTTGAGAAGTGCAATTATTGGGTTAGTGCTGCGCAAAGCGGATGAATTAGCACAGCTAAATGTGGAACTGGAACGGAGTAATAGAGAATTAGATGCTTTTGCCTATATAGCGTCCCATGATTTAAAGGAGCCTCTGCGGGGTATTCACAATTATTCTAACTTCCTGATGGAAGATTACGGCGGGCTGATCAATGAAGAAGGTAAGAAAAAGTTAGAAACGTTGATCCGTCTCACTCAGCGGATGGAGGATTTAATCGATTCACTGCTGCATTTTTCTCGATTGGGGAGAGCAGACCTGGCTATGGCTCCCACGGATCTGAATGATGTACTAAATGGTAGTTTAGAGTTATTGCGTCCGCGGATTGAGGATATGAAAGTAGATATTCAGATTTCCAGACCCCTACCGACAGTGTATTGCGATCGCGTCCGAGTAGGTGAACTGTTTAACAATTTGATTACTAACGCCATCAAATACAATGATAAAGCCAATAAATGGATTTCCATAGGTTACATAGAGGAAGCACCATCCCCGACGATATTTTATGTGAGAGATAATGGGATTGGGATTCGAGAGAAACACTTTGAGTCAATTTTCCGAATTTTCAAACGACTACACGCTCCCAGTAAATATGGGGGAGGTACAGGAGCGGGGTTAACCATTGCTAAGAAAATAGTAGAAAGACACGGGGGGAGAATTTGGGTAGATTCCACCTATGGCGAGGGTACTACGTTTTATTTCACATTAGAAGGAGTGAAATAAACTGATGATTGGCAATCTTACCAAGCCTTTACTTGTAATTGAAGATAGCGACGAAGATTTTGAAGCCCTGTGTCGGATTATGAAGAAACAAGCTGTAGTTAATCCTGTGTTTCGCTGTACTGATGGGGATGAGGCGCTGGACTTCCTTTACCACACCGGGATTTACAGTAATACTCAAAACTTACCGCGTCCGTCGATTATTTTGCTCGATCTGAACTTACCGGGAACTGATGGGCGAGAAGTGTTACAGAAAATCAAGCAGGATGAGGAGTTTAAATATATCCCTGTAGTTGTATTTACCACATCATCTAATCCCAAAGACATTGAAGTATGTTATCAATCTTGCGTTGCTAGTTATATGTTAAAGCCCATTGATATTAACAGACTGGTGGAAACTCTTCAAAGTTTCATCACTTATTGGTTAGATATAGTCATCCTCCCCGATAGCGTAGCATGGCGTAAGCCATAGCTGTTAGTAAATAGTTATGACAGAACCGGTTACTGTTTTGATTATCGATGATTGTCAGGAAGACCGCCAGGCCTATCGTCGTTATCTACTGCAAGACCAGGAATACATCTACACAGTCATGGAAGAGGAGTCAGGGGAAGGAGCCTTGAAATTGTGTCAGCAGTTTCACCCTGATGCGATTTTATTAGACTTTTTACTACCGGACTTAGATGGCTTGGAATTTCTGGCAGAATTACAACAGCAGTCACAGAAAATCATGCCAGCAGTGATTATGTTAACTGGTTATGGTAACGAAACTGTGGCTGTGGCTGCAATGAAAAGTGGTGTTCAAGACTATTTAGTGAAAGGACAGACCACTGGTGAGCGTTTGCGCTCAACGATTCACTCAGCGATTAAAAATGTGCAACTTAGTCAAGAGCTGCAACGCAGTGAGGAACGTTTCCGCACCTCCATTGAGAATATGCTGGATTGTTTCGGCATTTTTTCGGCTGTACGTCAGCAGATGGGGGAAATACTGGGCTTTCGTGTGGATTATATGAACGCCGCAGCTTGTGAATTTAGCCAAATTATGTCAGGTGTCCAGGGGGAATATCTGTGCAACATTCTCCTGAATATCCGCGATAATGGCTTGTTTGATGAATGTTGTCGAGTGGTAGAAACAGGTCAACCTTTGGAGAAAGAGTCTGTCGTCTGGACTGCTTGTGACCAGAGACGGCAATCAGCTAAAGTGATTGATATTCGCATCAGTAAAATGGGGGATGGCTTCGTTGCTTCTTGGCGAGATGTCACCGCGAAAAAACAGGCGGAAGATAAGTTACGCAATAGTCAGCAGTTTATCGAAGCTATTACTAATACTATACCAGGGATGTTATACGTTTATGATTTAATTCAACAGCAGAATATCTATACTAATAATCAATTTACCAAACTCCTGGGTTATACTGCCCAAGAAATTCAGGACATGGGTACTGAGTTGCTCCCGTTGTTAATGCATCCTGAAGATTGGGTACGATTTACTAGACACTTGCAAGTAATTAACTCGGCTGGGGATGGTGAAATTGTCGAATTTGAATACCGGATGCGCCACACCAATGGTGAATGGCGGTGGTTTGTCAGTCGAGATACTGTATTTAACAGGAGTGTTGACGGTTCGCCGCGCCACATTGTGGGTACAGCTTTTGATATCACTGTGCGTAAGCAAGTAGAGGAACAGCTGCGTTTAAGTAATGAGCGTTTTCAACTAGCGGCTGCTGCGGTCAATTGTTTAATTTATGACATAGATTTTAAGAATAATACTGTTAGCAGAACTGAGGGTTTAACCCGAATTTTGGGTTATTCCTTAGCAGAAGCAGTTCCCACCCATAAATGGTGGATGGAGAAAATTCATCCCGAAGATAGAAAGGGTGTGGGAGAGCAATGGAGAAATGTTCTTAGTAAGGGTCAATACTATTCTCTTGAGTATAGAATACTTCATAAAGACCAGGGGTATCGCTATATATTAGACCAGGGCATAATTGTCAGAGACCCTCATGGTCAGATTATCATACGAGCCGTAGGCAGTGCTACGGACATTAGCGATCGCAAGGCTACTGAAACCGCTTTGCGCGACAGTGAGGAACGCTACCGTTATTTATCTAATGCCATTCCACAATTGGTGTGGATTTGCAATCTTGAGGGTGAATACGAGTATGTAAATCAACAGTGGTGTGAATTTACGGGTCAAACTATGGAGCAAGCCCTAGGGTTAGGCTGGCGACAAGTTATACATCCAGATGATCTTCCCTCGGTTATCCACTCCGGGATAAAAGCCTTGGAGACAGGAGAAGCTATGAACACGGAAACGCGTTACCGGAAATTTGACGGTAGCTATTGTTGGCATTTAGCTAGGGGTTTACCAATTAAGAATGACCAGGGACTGGTGATTAAGTGGTTTGGTACTAGCACTGACATAGACCAGCACAAGCAGCTAGAGGCTGAACGGGATAGGCTGTTACAGCTCGAACAAGCAGCCAGGACGGCCGCGGAAACGGCTAACCAAACTAAAGACGAGTTTGTGGCTATGGTATCTCATGATTTGCGATCGCCACTTAATGCCATTCTCGGCTGGGCTAAATTACTACGGACTCGTGAACTACCTCCAGATACAGTTGACAGAGCTTTAGAAACTATCGAGCGTAATGCTCAATCTCAGTCTAAACTTTTGGAAGATCTGTTAAATATGACCCGTATCCTCCGGGGTCAGCTACAGATAGAACTCCGCCCAGTCAATCTGGTGAGTCTGGTCAAAGCATCTGTGGAAACTGTTTACCCGGATGCCAGTGGTAAAGGCATTCATTTAGAGTCTGTGATTGATGAATCTATCCCCCCTATAGTTGGGGATACCCATCGATTGTCACAAGTTTTAGGTAATTTACTTTCCAATGCTATTAAGTTTACCCCATCTGGTGGCAAAGTGCAAGTACAACTAGCAAAAAATGATCAGTCTTCAATACGTATTCAGGTGAGTGATACTGGTGTGGGTATTAAACCGGAGTTTCTGCCCCACGTGTTTAAGCGGTATCATCAGGCAGAGTGTAGTCATCAACAAACTGGTTTGGGACTGGGTTTAGCGATCGCTCGTCATTTGGTAGAATTACACGGGGGTACTATTGAAGCCCATAGTCCTGGGGAAGGGCTAGGGGCTACTTTTACGGTTAAGTTACCTTTATTTACTGAATAAAGTTTTAAATTGCCTGATAGAACCCAGAGAGTAATTTTCTAACTTAAAATCGGCGAAAGGTTTATTGGTTAACCTATCTCTTAAGGCTTCATCTAAAATCAGACCTGCTGGTGCTTCCTTCACCCCGATGATAATTATACTTGTTTGGTATGCGGTCAAGTCCTGATTTTGCTGACAGGTGCTTGCTTGAAATTGACCCAGGTTTAACAAACGATAACTTTTAACGCTGGGTGTGTTCTGAAATAATCTGGTTGCTAAACCTTGAATTTGTTGGGCGCGTTCTAAAGCCAGGCGTTGTTTAACTCCTGGTTTCCCGCCACAATTCGCCAGACCCACAGCAATAATTTCACTAGGTTCTTGCATGAGTTGCTGGATATTTTCTGGCTGTAGTTTTAATTTGAGAAGGTCAAGACTAATAATTTCATCATTATATTTAACTTGAAAATTGCTACCAGGTAACCATTTATATTTAACTGACAAAACAGCTATATTAAACTTAGCAATTTTACCTTGACTATCCATACCTTCCTGATAAGGAAAGTAATCAACCATCCCTTTTCTTTGGGGAGATTGTGTGGATGGTGTCAAGGTGGCAAACTGGGGAGAATATATGAATAAAGAGATTAAACCCAGAATCCCCAAAGAAGCTAACAGAGCCGCTAATAGTCCTTGTAAAGGAACTTTCTTTGATGGCTGTGTGGGGGTGATATTTGTAGGTATAAATTTTCTTAACCAATCCACAGCTTCCCCTGGTGAACCCAGGTTATTTTGCTGCTCTAGCCACATATCCAAATGAGGCTGCTCCATTGTTTCCATGATTATACAGTGGAGAACCAAACCATTTCTAGTTTCATGCTGAAAATATCCGGCAAATTTGGGCAGAACTGGATGATTCAGACTTGACAAAATAGAGGCTTCTTGGCAAAATAAGTCTACTGCTTCTGGGTCATTTGATAACTCTTGATTCAAGACTTTGAGGATTTTAGGCGTGTTTTGTTCGGTGGCTGCGTAGACTTTACTAAACCCAGTTTTGTCACTCAACAAACTGAGCACCCGATAACGTCCTAGTAGTTCCAAGGAGGAACCGCAACTCTGACAAAACCGGTCTTGATTATTTGGGTGATGAGGTTGAGGACAAACTGGATTAATACAAAGGCTCATGATCAAATAATGTCAAAGTCAGGCTGCTTTTATTTACGTTCTGCTAGAAATGCTGCTACAGTCCGGTTAAATGCTTCCGGTTCTGTCAAAAATGGCCAATGATTACCAGGAACTTGGCAAAGGCGCAAATTATTTAGATAAGTTTTGTAAGGTTTAATTTGCCAGTTGAGGCGGTTGAGACCTTGTTCTGGTTGTATGAACAGGGTAGGAGTATCAACGGGGGAAATAAAACCGGGTACACACATAACATCTGCAAAAATGCGATCGCGAGCTGCTATAGTAAACTTACTACCCCAACTCCCATCGGGTTTTGGTTCAATTCCCCCTTGAAATACGTTTTGTTGTAAAGTACTCCATCCTTGATATTGTTTTAACTGACGCGCTTGTGCTTCAGCTTCGGAGTAACTAGCAAATGGTCCCATACCCTTGAGGAAAGATAGATAACGGTATAACAGGGGGAAAGTTAACCGCAATAAACTAGGCATTTTCCAGATAAAAATCGGGTCAACTAAAACCATACTGCGTAAACGTTGCGGGTTTTTTCTCGCCCAGATAGCGGCGAGTTTTCCTGTCCAAGAGTGACTGACCACATGGGTGGAAGACCATCCCAGATGATCCATGAGGGCTTCTAGGTCTGCGATCGCACTTGCAAAGGTATAATCATCTTCTGGCTTGCTGCTTTCACCATGACCACGCATATCTGGGGCAACTATGTGGTATTGTGGGGCTAGGTCATCTCCCAAGCTGGACCACACCAAAGCGTTGTCAGCTAAACCATGCAATAACAATAAAGGTTCTTCTGCTTGTTTCCACTCTAAATAGGAAAGTTCGATATCAGATTTTGATAAGGTTTGACGGAAAGGCATGGGAACAAAGGTATAGGTTTATACAAGTGCTTACAGTCAACAGTCAACACTCATCATAGATTAGACCATGGGATAACGCAGAGACTAGAGACAAATTTATTTAATTTTTTTTCTATGTTGAGAAATATAATGATGCAACAGGATAAAAAACATCAATATATAACTGGAATAAATAGCAATACTGAAAGTAACAAATGTAGGTAGATTCAGTGTTTTAATCAGGTTTATGGTGAGAACACTGAAAATTATACTAGCTAAAAAAGCTAATAAATCCTTATTCAAAATATTCTCCTAAATCCTATTTATAACCACTTCATCTACTAATAATTGATTCATGAATATGAATACCGTAAACAATGTTACTTATCAAAGACTTTGGGAGATCATTTAGATTTTTTTTAGAAAATATAGTCATCCTATTTGACTTGAGAAATTATGAGTGAGGAAAGGGAACACCGGATCAGGGAACAGGGAACAGAAATTGTTCATGAATCATTTAGGATTGCTATATAGAAATCCGGTTTGGTTTGTGAATTGATTTGTTTAGGTAGGGAACAGGGAACACCGGAACAGGGAACAGGGAACAGAAATTGTTCATGAATCATTTAGGATTGCTATATAGAAATCCGGTTTGGTTTGTGAATTGATTTGTTTAGGTAGGGAACAGGGAACACACCGAACACCGAACAGGTAAGAAGAATTGCCGTGTGTACTGAGTCTTGTTCAAAAATCAAATAGGAGTCCTATATGTAAATATTTTCTCAAAAGAACAGAGCCTTATCCTTAAGGCCATGCTCTGCTATCAGACCCTACAGATGTTTGTTAGTGGCGGCAAAACATTGTTAAATAGTTAAATATAATAACTATTGAGGTCGTCAAAGTGTTATCAAGTTACCGAGGCGCAATTTTTGATATGGATGGCCTGATATTTGATACAGAAAGTATTGCTCGATGGGCGTGGAAACAGGCGCTCAAAGAGCATGGCTATATAATGAGCGATAATTTATACAGGTCACTGGTAGGACGA
The DNA here is from genome assembly GCF_029891675.1 of Anabaenopsis tanganyikae CS-531. Classification (NCBI taxonomy): domain Bacteria; kingdom Bacillati; phylum Cyanobacteriota; class Cyanophyceae; order Nostocales; family Nodulariaceae; genus Anabaenopsis; species Anabaenopsis tanganyikae. The sequence goes on along the minus strand of NZ_JANQDF010000038.1, from coordinate 5,343 downwards.
GACTTATCATGGCGGGAAAAATTACTCAAAAAAGTTTACGGAGAAAGTTTACCATTTGACTCAGTGACTACCCAACGTATCGCCATTGGTGATGAGCGGGAATTACGAGAAGGTCTACCAATGAAACCAGGAGTTTTAGATTTGCTGCAAAGACTCAATGACCTGGGTATGATGATTGGATTAGCCACCGGAACGGGACGTACTAGAGCCATCCGACGTTTAACAAATGCGGGGATTAAGCAATATTTCACCATAATAGTCACCAGTGAAGATGTAGCTGAGGGTAAACCAGCACCAGATATTTTTCTAGAAGCGAGTCACCGCATGAACATTGCGCCCGCAGAGTGTATAGTGTTTGAAGACTCATGTGTGGGTGTGGAAGCTGCTTTTGAGGCGGGAATGTGTGCCATTATGGTTCCCGATATTGAAGAACCATCCCCTGAAATTAGCAATTTAGCTTATGGAGTTTTCAAATCCCTGGAAGAGGTGGGGGAATTATTACCACCGAGGGTTAAAGAATTGAAAGTTCCTGAGAACCTAAAACACCCAAACATGAATTAGGAATTACCTGTAATTGCTTCGATTGTAGCCACTACTTCCCCAGTTTGACTGGTATTATAACCGCCAATAGCCTCTAGCTGTGAGAGTACCCGCCGATGTCCTAATGTACCCAGTAACTTTTGTACGGGGGCTTCATCTAAGTATGGCTGGAGAACAGCTAAGTCGTATCTTGATTGTTGTAAAGGGATGAATCCTAAGCCAAAGGCTGCGGCCACAGATGCAGTGCTGATACCAGATGTTACTTTACCCGTAGCTACTGCTTGGGCTACTTCTAAGTGTCCGTGGAGAATGTGGTCAAATCCTTTGACGGCTGTAAATGGTATATTTGCCTCTTGTAGCGATCGCTCCAACACTTGGCGACTACCTGACCCAGCTTCGCGGTTAGCAATGGTGACACCAGGCTGGGCTAAATCTGCAATACTTTTTAATCCTAAGGGATTATGGGGTTGGGTGAGCATTCCCTCTTCCCAGATACCCAGGTTAATTAATACCGTCGTCGCATCTTTGATGATGGAACGCACAAAGGGTGTATTATATTCTCCTGTCTGGGAATCGTACATATGCATACCCGCCAGATGAACTTCCCCCCGGCGCAGTCGGTGCAGTGCTGTCATACTGTTATCTAAAATCCAGTGTACTCGCAGGTGAGGATGCCAACGTTCCGCAGCGCGCGCCCATAGGGATAAAGCGGGCGCACAACCTGCCAAAATCACTGTATCATACAGATTTACCGGTTCATCTAGCAACTGGACGACCATGGTATTTTTACCGGGTAGGCGATCGCCTTCCCCATCGGCTGGTATCATTTCAGTACGGAAGGCATCTTGACCAATTAAAGGATGAGCAATCCATTGATTACCGACTTGGGCTTCACCTAGGGGTACATTATAGGCGGGTACTGCGGTGATTTCCGGTAAATCTTGCTCTAACCAAAATAAATCTTCTACTTGACAACCCAGGGCTTTTGCCAATCGTAGGGCTATAGTAGTGGATGGTGCATATTGTCCCGACTCTACACCGCTAATAGTTTGACGGGTAACGCCAGCCAAATTAGCTAAATCTTGCTGACTCATACCCAAGCGGATTCTGGTTTGTTTTAACTTGTTGCGAAGTTCGTCCTGTTTGACCACGTTTTAGGCGTTGAGTTTTTGTGGTTTCTTCTTCTTTAAGATACCGTCAAATGGTGATGATTGTCCGCCATTAAAAAAAGTTTCCCCATATCTAAACGCACATACCATGGGAAAGGTTTATATTTTAAATTAACCCATTTCTCTTTAAACAATTCGGCTTGCAAGTGATAATCATCACTGTTACTGACTGAATTGTGCAGTCGTAAATATAACGTTACCCTGTGGGGTGTTTCCCTAGTCTTGATTAACCAGCACGGGAAAGTATTCTCACCATCAGGGTGATCTGTAAAGTCTAGATGATGGGCGCGAATACCTATATAAGCGGGAGATTGCGGCCAAGGTTCTCTGACTTTGAGAGTACATTCCCAATCTAAAGCTTTAACTTGACTGTCCGATACTACCTTGACTGGGGAAAAGTTTTTACAACCTGTTAACTGGGCTGTAGTGTAAGTATTGGGATGGGCGAAAATATTTTGTTTATCATCGTTAGCAATAATTTGACCTTGAGACATGACTAACAACTGTTGACATACCTCATAGGCTTCTTCTAGATTATGGGTGACAAATAGGGTCACCCCTGAATAAGCGCTCAGGGTTTCAATTAATTGTTCTTGTAATTGGTGGCGCAGATAGGTATCCAGGGCGGAAAATGGTTCATCTAATAATAATGCTTCTGGTTTGATGGCTAAAGCTCTAGCTAAAGCTACCCGTTGTTGCTGTCCCCCGGAAAGTTGATGGGGGTAGCGGTTCTCTAATCCCTGTAACTGAACAGCTAGTAATTGCGCTTGTACCTGTTGTTTAATCTCTGACTTTGATAACCCTGGAGGTAAACCAAAAGCAATATTTTGCATGACAGTCATGTGAGGGAATAAAGCGTAATTCTGCATTAAGAAACCAATGCGGCGATCGCGTGGAGGTAAATTAACTCCCTGACGAGAATCAAATAACACCCGCCCATTTAAAATAATCACTCCTTTTGTAGGTGTTTCTATACCAGCAATACAGCGCAAAATCATACTTTTGCCAGCGCCTGAACCTCCCAAAAACCCCAAGGTATTACTATCACTACTAAAACATACTTGCAGGTGAAAGCCGGGAAGTTTTTTGTCGATATCTACGAATAATCCTGATTTAGTGTTAGAAGCAGTTTGACATTTCTGATATTCCTGATTTCTCAGTCCTATGGGAAATGGCGAACTTGGCTGTTTATTCTTCCCCCGGTTTTCTTGCCACAAGTTAACTGCAATAATGCCAGATAGGGAAATACTCATGATGGCGATCGACCAAAACCAGGCCTCATTCATCGCCCCAGCTTCCACAGCAAAATAAATTGCCATGGGGATATTTTGAGTTTGTCCGGGAATATTACCCGCTAACATCAGGGTAGCGCCAAACTCACCCAAAGCCCGCGCAAAAGCTAAACTGGTGGCCGCCACAATTCCGGGAAATGCGAGGGGTAAACTGATGCGCCAAAAGATGGTTGATTCAGAAGCTCCCAGGGTTCTGGCTACTCTTAGAAGATTGCCATCAATTTGTTCAAAGGCTCCTAAAGCTGTTTTATACATGATGGGAAATGATACCACAGTGGCAGCAATGGCTGCACCATACCAAGTAAAAACAATGCTGAAATTCAAGGGCTGCATCAGTTTACCTGCGGGGCCATTTCTGCCAAAAAATAGTAGTAATAAAAAGCCTACAACTGTAGGTGGTAAAATCAAAGGTGCGACAAAGATTCCTTCAATGAATGACTTGGCTTTACCCTTGTATCCTAACATCCAGTAAGCGGACAGAATCCCCAGGAAAAAGGTAATAACTGTGGCCAGTAGTGAGGTCTTTAGTGATATCCACAGGGGTGATAAATCCATATTAATTAGTAATTTGTGTATATAGCAATCCTAAATGATTCATTAACTCACAATAAACCCGTATTTCCTGAGTATAGCTTTTGCTTGGTTACTTGATAAAAAATTGAGAAATTCTTTGCCCGCAGGGATATTTTTACTGGTTTTAATTACCGCCATGGGATAAACAATTGCAGAGTGGTATTTTTGATCAGCAGCCACTACAACTTTGACTTTGCTGGAAATTTTGGCATCTGTGGCGTATACTAAACCAGCATCAGCATCGCCACTTTCTACCGCTGCTAAAACTTGACGCACATTATTAGCTAAAACTAATTTAGGCTTCACTTGCTCAAAAATACCTAGTTTTTTGAATACCTGGTCTGCGTATTCTCCTGCGGGGACACTTCTGGGTTCTCCCACAGCGATTCTCCTAACTCGAGTCTGTGTTAAGTTGAAAAAGCTATTAATGCCGGTGCTATTCTTGGGGACAATCAAGACTAAGCGGTTATTTGCCAAGTTGGTACGAGTACCGGGTAGTAAAAGTCCTTTTTGTTCTAGTGCATCCACTTGTTTTCTAGCAGCAGAAATAAATATATCTACTGGAGCGCCTTGTTCAATTTGTCGTTGTAGTGCGCCAGAAGCCCCAAAGTTATATGTGATATTGACGTTTGGTTTACTTTGTTGATAAATGTCCTGTATTTCTGTGAGTACATCTCTGGTACTAGCGGCCGCAGATACTAGTAAGTTGATGTTTGACTGTGCTGGTGAGGGTATGAAAGTGATTAAAGGTAAGGTGATAGCTAGGATACAGCTAGTAACTGCTAGAGCAATCCAACCCAGAATCTGTTTTTTATTCATATTTTTATTTTTGGTGTGTAACTATAGCACTACGCATACACGTTAGGACATCATAATTGTGGTTTTAAGGGAACAGGGAACAGGGAACACACCGAACAGGGAAATGTCCTAACACTTGTGGTTACTGCTATAAAATTTCCAGGCGGCTATAAAGCTGCTGGTTCATATTTACACATTAACTGAATTTAAATTCTGTAGCAAGTATAACTGACATAATGCCAATATTTCTGCTTTTATCTGGCATTTAAGACATAAAACCCTGTTTAAAGCCAGTAATAACAGTACTTTTGGTAATTAGAGCATTTCCCATGCTCGTGAGGTACATTTTTTTTAGTTTGATGGAACAGGGAATAGGGAATAGGGAATTGGTGTGTACTTCATGAGCCTGAAAAAGGCTATATTACCCTCTAAACCGGAAAATTAAACAAGAGAAAATAGATTTTTAGTGATTTTATATTTTGCTTAACATGGCCACTTACATATATAAAAATAAGGATTTATCAGACTTAAATTATTAGCTAAACAAGACAATAATCACGATTATAAGTCTATTTAAAACTGTTTTTGTCCTTGACTTTCTTGATTTGGGTGAATAAAAATAGCAGTAACAGTTAAGCGAACTGAGTTTAATTGTTAAACAGTAAACAAGAAATCAAAGATTACTTGAGGAGCAATCAAATGGCTAACATTATTCTTTCTGAACTCAACAATGCTGGTGTGGAATTATTTCAAGATTCTGAAAGTTTTCTCAATGAACTTAAAGATGTAGATGCTATTTCCGGCGGTAGCGAAATTGGTTACACTAGCACTGGATATGTCAGCGATATGTCTACATTAACTAAGTTAGCTGAAGCCTTTGTAACCACCTATGCTATTGGTCATGTGACCGTACTAGCTAAGTCATTTAGTTACGCTTACTAATGACTTGAATCGCTGCATTTAATTAGGAT
>NZ_JANQDF010000037.1:0-13863 GCF_029891675.1 Anabaenopsis tanganyikae CS-531 | reverse complement strand
AATGGGGCGTACAACATATTAAGAAAAGCAGTCCTGAACGCTTTTGCAGACGGGATAGAGGGGTTAGGAGTAACTCCAATCAGGTTTACCCCTGGTAAAGTGACTTTGTAGATTTGTCTATAATTTCACAAACTCTAAAGATGTAGTGAATATTTGAGAACGAGGCATAATTAAACTCCGTTCTACTCAAAAGTTTATGGGATGAATAGAAGAAAATTGGATAAAAATCAATTGATTTAAGGGATGTGTTGAGTCTGTTAAGCAGTGAGCAACTACTGTTGATTCCTGCAATTACACTGATTTTATAGCTGTTTAGCTATTTTATGGGTTTCGATCCTGGATACAGTTTTTATGATGACGGCATTACTTAAGACTCCTATTCAAGTATAATTATCTTTTACTGCAAATCTTCACCCATATTCAACAGCAATTACTATTGTTACTGTTCTTAATCAAGTTTTAATTGCCCAAGGCGCAAATATAGAAGAATTAAGTTATTTTTAACGTTCTCTTCAGACAGAATTAATCTCTAACTAGTATTGTCAGGCTAGCAAAGTAAGCATCTAAATCAATCGAAATATTAGATAAGTATGAAAATTCCAGCCTGATTGTCTGGAAAAAAGTGGTTATGGAGTTCACATAACCTGTCATATCTTTCTAAAGTCGAATGCTTCTGTGCTGAAATTTACCTGTTACTCAGGAATAACACAATGGCAGACTACTTTAATTTTGAGCGGCTTTTGGGTAATCGCATCAAACGACGTAACTTAATCATTGGGGCGGGAGCATTCACTGGTTTGACCTTAGCCAGTCAATTTTCCCATGACCGAGTTATGGCAAGGGGCAGATTTTCCGATTATCCTTTTAAGCTGGGTGTAGCATCTGGTGAACCTGATGCTACCAGCGTAGTTATTTGGACTCGTCTAGCTCCTGAACCTCTGAATGGGGGAGGAATGCCACTTGCCAACGTCCCAGTTCGCTGGCGAGTAGCCAGAGATCCTGACATGAGACGAGTTGTAGCTAGAGGTACTATCGTAGCAACTCCGGAATTAGCCCATTCTGTTCGAGTTGTAGTTTCAGGTCTGGAACCGGAAAATTGGTACTGGTATCAATTTACTGTCGGCAGAGAAGAAAGCCCCATTGGTCGTACTCGTACCGCTCCTTCACTACAAAGCAACTTGAATCAATTTAAATTTGCTTTTGTCTCTTGCCAGAACTATCAGCAAGGTTACTACACTGCCTATAAATATTTAGCAGAAGATGATCTCAACTTGGTGGTACACACGGGAGACTACATCTATGAAGGGGGAATTTCCAGCACAGCTGTTAGACCACACAATGGTTCAGAAATTTTCACTTTAGAAGACTACCGCAACCGTTACGGACTCTATAAAAGCGACCCCAATTTACAAGCCGCCCATGCAGCTTTTCCTTGGATTGTGACTTGGGATGACCACGAGGTGGAAAACAACTACGCCAATAACATTTCACAAATTGATACTGAACCAGATCAAGACCCAGAAATCTTTCTGCAACGGCGAGCAATTGCTTATCAGGTTTACTATGAGCATATGCCTTTGCGGCCTTTCTCACGACCTATTGGACCGGATATGCAGATGTTCCGTCGGTTGTCCTTCGGCAACTTGGCCACATTCCATGTTTTAGATACTCGCCAATATCGTACGGACCAGCCCTGTGGTGATGGCACAAAAGAACGTTGTGATGAGGTTTTAAACCCAGAAGCTACAATTCTCGGAGAAAGGCAGGAAAGTTGGTTATATGAGGGTTTAGACAGTTCACAGACTAAGTGGAATGTTTTAGCCCAGCAAGTACCCATTGCACAACGGGATTTCCAACCCGGTGAAGGACAAACGTTTAGTATGGACAAGTGGGATGCTTATCTGGCTTCCCGCAATCGCTTGATGAATTTCCTTGCAGAGCGTAAACCTTCTAATCCTGTATCCTTGGCTGGGGATGTACATTCCAACTGGGCAATGGATCTGAAAACTAATTTTGATGACCCCAATTCTGCTACCATTGGCAGTGAATTTGTATGTACTTCTATTAGCTCTGGTGGTAATGGAACAGACATCCCCCCCAACGTGGCAGCTTACTTACCGGATAACCCACATATTAAGTTCTACAATGGTCAGCGGGGATATGTTCGCTGTTTACTGACTCCTACAACTTGGACAACAGATTATTTAGTTATGTCTAATGTGACAACTCCATTTGGTACCATCAGCAAACGAGCAACATATGTAGTTCAAAACGGTGTTCCCGGAGTACAACCAGGCTAATCATTGTTGTCTATGACCAGAATCTCGTACCAAAGTTGAACTTTGGTACGATGTTATTAAACTTTTTCCTGTGCTGGTGGCACAATACCACTGTTTTTTAAACCTTGATCAATTTCTCTGAGTAATTTAAAATCCTCTTCTGGTAAAGGGTAACTATTACTCTCCCCACTGATAGGCGGATGCTTTTCTAGGAAAGAGAATGCTTGACGAAATTTATCAGGCTGTGCTTTGATGGGTGCGTCGAAATGACAAGGAATAATCTGCTGAAAATCCCAACTCCCCACCTTGTCAGCCCAGTTCAGGGTTGCTCTGGGTGCGCGGTTGAGAATTAGTGTCTGCAAAATTGGTGCTACAAATAAACGACCTTCACCTCTAAGTAGCTCAAAGGAGCTTTGCCAATCTGAGCGCCATTTAAAGGGAAATAAGCCAAAATAGGCTTTGGGTGAGCGGTTAGGGGCTTTAGTCGCCTCACGCCAGACTTGACTCCATCTGAGAATTTCTAGCACACTGGGACGAAAGTACAAAGCAAATAAGGCAATACGTTGCCATCCCTTGCGGCGATTGACGGGATTATCTGTCATAATGTCAGATGCCCTATCTTTGGCATGGAATAGCAAAGGATATGGATCTAATTGGGCGATCGCCGGTGGTTCTGCTGAGACAGATACCACAGAATCTGTTAATAATAAGGTGCGCGATCGCTTGTCGAAAAATGCTACCTCAGCAAATCTTCCCGGACCGAGTTCTATAGGGCCGAGAATTGCATAGTCAAATTGGTCAGCAAATGGTGTATTTCTGCTGTGTGCTGGTAATATATGAGTCCGGTTACCAGGTAAGCCCAGCCAGGTAAGGGGAAGATTTAGGGGAAAGCTCCATTGATGGGGGGCGACAAAAACCTGTGTTTTGGGGAAGCATCTAGCAAAAGGACCGACGAACACTTTGTGTTCTACTCCTGAAATTGTTGGCAAAATAATATACTTAACATCCCCATGTTCTACCACTAACTCTTCAAGCAGCCTCAGACATTCTGGAGTAGGCGCAACGGGAGCATATACTAAAAGACCCCCCTGTTCTAGCTTAACTACGGTCATGCGAATCGGCACAACTACGTAAAAAATCCCCTGTAGTTGGTCAAAGATCCAGATGGTATCTTTAACTACTTCCTTACGGATTGTCTGGCGCTTGCCATAAGGGTAGAGTGGCAATGTCAACCAGAAAGGCCAAAAAAACTCTTGCTCATCATTTTTTGGACTTCCCGTACTTTTATCATCAGCCACTGTGCAACCCTCCCAACTTGCCAAAGCCCAAATTAATCAGTGAAAAACTTACTTATTATCTTATGATTATTTTAAGATCAACTTATGTGAAAAATAAAAAACTGTAGAGACTTTTGGAATGTTTCTACAGTTGGGTCTAATTAACCAAGAATCCTGTGATGCTTAAGAATCTAAATCTAGAGCTTGCATTCCTTCCCGTTTGGCAAAAGTTAGCATACTTCCCAACTGGAACCAAACCAGTACACAAGTCAAAAGACTAACTGGTAATCCCACCGCCAAAGCCAAGAAAGAAGGAAAGCCAAATATCTCTAGACCGGATGAGAGAAATAGACAAACACCAGCAGTAATTCCTAGAAATGGCACCAATAATTTTTTTAATGCGGAAGGAGATTTAGTATCCTCGGAATTATTCTTTGGCCATTGCTGTACTATTACTTTTAGTGTGCCAGATAAAGCGATACCAGAAGTTAATGCCATCAAAAAGCCGATTAGGAGTAGAAAATATGGTGGGTTTGCTGGGTAATAGTACATGAAAACTCCGAATTTATATGGAAAAGTAATACAGCAGAAAACTTAAACCTGGGATTTTTGAGCCTTGGATTCGACATTACCAAGAGCAGATTTGGGAATGATGGCCGTTACGCCTTCTCTAGATAACTGGGTCAACATACCCATGGCTGCATCTAACAACCGATTCGGTTTGATGTCATCTTTAACAAGATCCCACAGGCGTTGAACTTCTGCGGTATGGAGGCGGTCATCTTCAGTGAGTGCCAATACCAACTTACGGCGGAGAAATCCACCTTCCTCAGACAGTAAATATTGTATTCCCATTTGTGCTGTAGGTAATACATCAAAGCTGCTGTCAGTACGAGCGATTTGGATTAAGTTCTCTAAGCGTTGCCACTGGAAGCGACCATCTTTAAACAACACGTTCAACAGTCGCCGCCTTAATTCTGGAGATTCCCCAGTTAGTAGTCGTCGTGCGATGTAGGGATAACCCACTTCTACAATTTTGAAATTAGGGTTGAGGCTGAGGGCAATACCTTCTTGAGTTACTAGAGAACGAATAATCAAAGCAAACTTGGCGGGAACTCGAAACGGATATTCATACATCAGTTCCGAGAATTCATCAGTAATGGTTTTAAAGTTAAATTCATTGACATTCTTGCCAATGGCATTTCCCAAGACTGATTCTAATGCGGGGATAATTGGGCTAATATTTGTATTTGGTGTCAGAAAACCCAAATTGACAAAATCTGTGGCTAAATCGGCGTAGTCTTTGTTCACCAGATGCACTAAGGCATCTACTAAAGTTTCTTTGGTCACTTCCTGGAGCTGGTCCATCATGCCGAAATCAATGTAAGCCATACGTCCATCAGGCATGGCGAACAAATTCCCCGGATGGGGATCAGCATGGAAAAAACCATGTTCTAATAGCTGTTGTAGTCCTGAAGTTACGCCAATTGTGATGATTCCCTCTGGGTCTAAACCGGCTTGTTTGATTCTGGCACTATCAGTGAGTTTGAAGCCATTAATCCATTCGAGAGTTAAAACATGGGTGTTGGTATAACTCCAGTAAATGCTCGGAACTTTGACCCGTGGGTCGTTGCGAAAGTTACTGGCAAATTTTTCCGCGTTACGACCTTCGTTGATGTAGTCAATTTCTTCAAATAATTTGGTGCCAAACTCGTCCACAATTAAAGTTAGATCGTGACCGAGATTCAGGGGTAGCCAAGGCGCTAGCCATCCAGCCATCCAACGCATCAAATAAAGGTCTAGGGTGATCACTGGGCGTAAGTTGGGGCGTTGCACTTTCACCGCCACTTCTTCCCCAGTTACTAGACGACCACGATAAACTTGACCTAAACTAGCAGCAGCGACTGGTTTAGGGGATAATTCGCTAAAAACTTCACTAATTGGTCTATCTAACTCGGTTTCAATGATTTGATAAGCGATCGCATTATCAAAAGGTGGTAACTGGTCTTGCAGTTTGATCAGTTCTTCTAAGAAATCCTTGCGGATTAAGTCTGGCCGGGTAGATAGGGCTTGACCGACTTTAATAAATGTCGGGCCAAGTCTAGTAAGTAGTTCTCGTAACTGGGAAGCACGTTTACCTTTGTTTTGCTCAACTTTATCTTGCCATTCGTCCCACTTGAGACTCAAAATAAAGCCAGCAAAAGACCAGATAATTTGTAACATTCGCCCCCAACCAAGCCAGGGACGATAACCATAGTGGCGAGCGATCGCCTCCGCATTGTAGCGTTGTAGCTGACCAGGTTGATACTGACCCACGCCTTTACATACCTCTTCAACTGGGAATTCTATACTTTTGTTTTTTATACCCCTATTTACAAATAGATTGTAAGTTTGGAGTTGTGGTAGTTTTTATTAAAAACTAGGGAATTTAAATTTTCTCTGGGTCATGTTCTCGGCGGCCTTTTCAGGTGTAAAACAGCCTACACTCTGCCCAGATGTTTTTATCTTTTCCTTAATTATACTTCATAAAAGTACAAATATTCGAGAATTGGTGATTGGGCAGAATTTTAAGTTTCTCTTCAGCATTCACTGACATCGCCTAGTATGCGTGCTGTTAGCGGATATGCGCGTTAGCGCGGGTAAATTCGTTGGAGTCTTAGTGAAGCAAGAATCCCCTTTGCGGTAAGACTAGAGGCTTCTTGCTGTTTGAGCTAAGAGGATGTTTGATAAGTTTTATCAGGTGATTTTTATCTTAGGGAACAGGGAACAGGGAACAGGGAACAGGGAATCGGGAATCGGGAATCGGGAATCGGGAACCCAAACAATCAAATCCAATCCCCTTTCCCTTATAAAGGGAAAGGTGAGGGTGGGGTCAAACAATAGTTGATACACTAATCATGACTTGACAAACATCCTCTAAGACTGATGGGATGACTAATCACTACTGACTGTGAGATTTAGCTTCCAGACCGGACAAGCGACTTTTCAGTTCTTGATTTTCTTGTTTGATTTGGTCTAGTTCCTCACGTATCTGGCGCAGTGCGTTGTCAGTACCGACATTTTTTTGCACCCGGGAAATCTCTTCTTCGGCATAACGGCGCACACGCCCATCTATGGCTTGGTCAGCTAGCGATCGCAAAATTCCCATAGCTTTGGGGGTTTCCATTTGTCCCAAGGCCACCACCACAGCCACTTGAGTTAAAAAGAAGGTTTCTTTGGCTAGTTCCCCTAATCTTGCTAGGATCCGTTCTAAATTCGCCGGACTTTGACCTACAGAAATCTTACCTAAAGCCCGAATTGTGGACAGGCGTAAAGGTTGGGGTACACCAAGTTTGGTATATTCTAGTAGGAGGTTTAAGGCAGCTTCGGAGGTTTTGAGTTCAGCCAAACCACCCACTGCACCACTCCTGACAACTTCATTCCAACCGGCCCTTTCTTCCAAAACGGATTTTAGTAGCTTAATTACCTTTTCTTCCTTGGGTTTTTCTGCCAAATTTAGGGATGCGATGCACCCCACAGCGCGACTAGCTGCTGCTTCTACGTAGTAACTGGGGTCACCATTTTTCAGTAATTTTTTCACAGCTTTGTAACTGTCATAGGTTTTGATGGTGGCCAATGCTTCTACGACCGCCCGGCGCACAAAAGGATTTTCATCTTGTAATCCTGGTACTAAGCCATCAAATGCTTGGTCTAACTTAATTTCCCCCAGTTGTTTAGCCGCTTCTACCTGCACACCCCAAAATGAATCATTTCTCAGTGCATTTGACAGTGCCATGGTAGCTTCTAATCCCCCTTTCTTGGCCAAGGCTGCTGCTGCATAGATGCGAGAAATGGGGTTGGGGTCAAATTCTAACTGTGCTTTTAACTCTGGTACTGAATATTCTAAGGTAACAGTTTTCAAGAAATTATTCCCCACATCAAAGCTGACAAATTGGGGTTTTTCTGCTAGGGGAAAGTAAAAGCTTTGTTCGCGTTCATTCACCCGCACTGTAAAAGTATTGAGTTGTGCGGTTTGACCGGGTTGGGTATAACCAAAACCAATGGGAATTTTCAGGTCAAATAAATCTTTACTGTCATTCTTGTCTGCTTGGGTTTGAGTCACGGTCACCTTGGCTAAATTAGCATCCCCATCCCAAGAGTAAGCTATTTTAAAATCGGGGTGACCACCACGGTAAACATATTGGTCAAACAAAAAGGCTAAGTTGCGTCCCGTGGCTTTTTCAATGGCTCTGAGTAAGTCTACTGTTTCTACAGTTTTATGGGCATTATCCCGGACAAAGGTTTGAATTGCGCGCCAAAATAATTCTTCTCCTAATTCGGCCCGGATCATGTGATAAACACAAGAGCCTTTTTCGTAGATATGACGGTCATAAAGCTCTATGGCTTCGCGGTAAACATGAGTTACCATGGGACGACGGTAGCGATCGCTATCTTCAGTTAAGTAACTTCTAGCTTCCAATAAGCGATAGTATGCCGCTTCTTGGTCACCATATTCATGTTCGGTCCACATGACCTCAGAATAGGAAGCCATACCTTCCTTAATCCAAGCATGAGACCAATGTTTAATTACCAGCAAATCACCAAACCACTGGTGTGCTAATTCGTGGACAACTAAACTTTCTGTGTTGCGATTATCTAAAGCAGCGCGTTCATCTAGTAAACATCTATCTGTTAAGAGGGTTGTGGAAGTATTTTCCATCCCCCCAAAGATGAAATCATCTACACAAACTTGAGCATATTTAGGAAAAGGATAAGCATAACCGTACTTTTCGCTGAGAAATTCGATCATCCGGGGAGTTTTACCCATGCTGCGTTGAGCATCATCCTTTCTCCTCTGCTCTACGTAGTATGTCACTGGTTTATCTTGCCAATGGTCATAAATCTCGGCAAAATCACCGACTGCTAAGGTCATTAAGTAGGTAGGATGAATCTGCTTTTGTGACCAATGGTAGATTTTGTCTTCCCCATGCTCTTGGGTGTCAATGAGTTCGCCGTTAGAAATAGCCATTAAATTTTTGGGAACCCGCACCCGAATTTCTGAGGTAGAAAGTTGTCCGGGATAGTCAAAACAGGGAAACCAGAAACGAGAGTCTTCATCTTCCCCTTGAGTCCAAACTTGGGTGGGCTTGTGGGGATAGTATGGGTCTGGTTGAATAAAGTATATGCCGCGTTGGGGTTTTTCTACTGAGTAGGCGATCGCAATCAATAAATGCTGACCAATCTGTGTGGGTTGAGACAGTTGAATAAACAGCTGTTCACCGTTATAGTCAAAAGTTTGTGATATCTGGTCTACATAAACAGACTCAATCTTGAGGTTGACAGCATCCAAAGTCAAGCGGTTAATACCACTGCGAATTGGTGATAGGCGAATGCTGCAAGTACCGTGGTAACTTTGGTGAGGAATATCTAACCACAGATCCAGAAAAATATGCTCTACTTGTCCAGGTCGGTCGGGGTTGTAGTGAGGTTTAGCACCTGGTAATTCAAAGGATTTACGACCGTTGTTTTCTGTATCAAAATAAAACTGTGACATTGATGGTTTGTGACCTTTTAATCTGTGAAGAGTCTGCTTATCTGTGTTATGTAGATGCTATCTGGTTAATATCCCAAGGTCAAAGTCTCCTATCAAGGTTATTAACTGAGTACATTGAAGATAGATCCAGAGAAATTTTCTGTGCGAGCCTGAGCCAATGAGAAAATGTTATCAAGATTTTTTGATTCGTAACTGGGAAATAGGCGATCGCACCAGAGCCGCTTCTGTTGTCAGTTATGTATTATCAGAATACGGTCTGGGTTGGGAACCCCAGGGCGCAGACAAAGATGTGCTGCAAGTTGAGGAATTTTACTTAACCACCGGAGGTGAGTTCTGGGTAATTGAACACCAAAATCAGCTAGTAGGTACGGGAGCATACTACCCCATCCAACGGGGTCAGAATGCTGTAGAAATCCGCAAAATGTATCTTTTATCCAGTGTCAGGGGTTTAGGACTGGGAAGATATTTGTTACAAGAGCTAGAAGCAGCGATCGCCTCCCGTGGTTTTGAGCAAATTTGGATTGAGACCGCCAGTATTTTGGTGGAGGCGGTCAAGTTGTATGAAAGCAATGGTTATCAACCCGCGACAGGGGTGGAAACGACGCGCTGCGATCGCGTGTATGTGAAATCGCTGCACGATAGTTATACCATTACCTTATAAAACTGCCCTCTGTGAAAAATGGTTCAATAACCACTAAAACAGGGTGTAAAAGCCATTAATTATACAGTTTTGCACATCAGTGGGAGGGGTAAATCCTCACAGGGGTAGGTTTTTAATATGATTTGTGAAGGCAAGACCACCGAAGACAAGGAAGGCTTGTCCTGAGCGTAGTCGAAGGGATGGACAAGGAAGATTTTATACGTACAATGGTTTTTTGACTGACTATTTTTGTGACTAAGAATACAGACTTTGTACTGTTTTCCTCCCTTGTCACCTTGTCCACCTTGTCCACCAAGTCTTGCCCTCACGACAATGTAAAATACCTACCCTTGTGGGAGGGGGAACCCTTTCACTGACTTTAATTAAATTTAACAATTTTTCACTGAGATTAGTACCAATATGTCACAAAACCCTGACACTCCATCATCCTCCTCTACTGTCCTGGCTATTGCTAAAAACTTCCGGTTTACGGGTTGGATTAGCTTCTGGGTGCAATTAGTGCTAGGTGTTGTTTCTGCCATTATTGTCCTGCTGTTTGCCATCTTTAGTCAGCGCCCCAATAGCGCCAATAATAACCCCGGTACAGGATTTGGTGTATTTCTAGCAGTTTGCGGAATTCTGATTTTAGGTGGTGGTATTTATTTAGCTTATCGATATACCATAATTGGTAATCAATTGCAATCCCCCAACCCCAAAAACCGCCCGCGCAAAAGTGAGACCCTAGAAGTATTACGCTTGGGACTATGGATTAATTTACTGGGAATGCTGGTCACATTGTTAGGCTCCCAAGCCATTGTGGGGACATTGGTAGCCAGATCGATATCCCCCCAAGCTGCAACTACTCAATTATTTGACCCCACGCGAATTATTAGCGGTTTAGATATGCTGGTAGTCCAGGCAAATATTAACACCGTTTCTGCCCACTTCGCTGGGCTAGCAGTATCAATATGGTTACTGAATCGCATTACCCGCAGCTGAGGCTAAAATAACCAGGGGGGATTTTGTCTTGGCAATTCCTGTGCTAGGAAGCCAAAATCAGTATATGCTGATGTTTTGGCAATAAGTCCCTAGGCAACCGAGAAAAATCTGTGCTGGATATTAAGCAAATACGGGAAAATCCCCAATTAATTCAACAACGCTTGAATAGTCGTAGTGGTAAATACGATATCGAACCCATATTACAGTTAGACAAGCAACAGCGAGAACTAGAAGGGAAACGTAGTCAACTTCAGGCTCGTAGTAATGAAATTGGTAAACTGGTAGGGCAAAAAATTAAAGCTGGTGTAAATCCTCAATCTCCAGAAATTCAAGCCTTGCGGGATGAAGGTAACGCCCTCAAAGTTCAATTAGGTGAACTCGAACCTCAGGAGAGGGCTTTAAAACTCGAAATTGACCAACTCCTGCTAGCACTTCCCAATTTACCGAGCGATTCTACGCCCATTGGTAAGAGTGAAGAAGAAAACATTGAAGTGCGGCGCTGGGGTAATGAATATCTACCCCAAAACCCGAATATTCTGCCTCATTGGGAAATCGGCGAAAAATTGGGTATACTCAACTTTGAGCGGGCGGTGAAAGTTGCTCAAAGCCGGTTTGTAACTTTAGTCGGTGCGGGTGCTGCCTTGGAAAGGGCATTAATTCAGTTTATGCTGAAAATGCAAACTGCAGCGGGTTATATAGAAGTTAGTCCACCTTTGTTAGTGAATACTGAGGCTTTAACCGGGACGGGTCAGTTACCAAAGTTTGCTGAAGAAAGCTTTAAATGTGCTGATGATGAATTATGGTTAATACCTACAGCGGAAGTTCCCGTGACTAATCTTTACCGGGGAGAAATTTTAGCAGCGGAAGATTTACCTATTTATCATTGTGCTTATACTCCTTGTTTCCGTCGGGAAGCGGGAAGCTATGGGCGGGATATGCGGGGGTTAATTCGTCTGCATCAATTCAATAAGGTGGAGTTGGTGAAGGTTGTTCATCCTAGTTCTTCTTTTGAGGAATTAGAAAAATTGATTGTGAATGCAGAGGCGATTTTACAGGCTTTGAAATTGCCTTACCGGGTGATTAATCTTTGTACGGGTGATTTGGGTTTTGGTTCTACAAAAACCTATGATTTAGAAGTATGGTTACCATCTTCTGGTAAGTATCGAGAAATTTCTAGTTGCTCTAATTGTGTAGATTTTCAAGCCCGTAGGGCGGATATTCGCTTTAAGGAATCTGGGAAAAAAGGAACTCAGTATGTTCATACTTTGAATGGTTCCGGGTTGGCTGTGGGCAGAACTATGGCGGCAATTTTAGAAAATTACCAGCAGCGGGATGGTACAGTTAAAATACCGGAAGCTTTACAGGTGTATTTGGGTAGGGAAGTTTTGTAATTTGGATAAATTCTACAAATAATACATACTTCCGAAAACTATAGAAATCCGGTTTTGTTTCTGAATTGATTGGTCTAGGTAGGGAACCGGGAACAGGGAACAGGGAACAGGTAATAAGAATTGCCGTGTGTACTGAGTCTTGTTCAAAAATCAAATAGGAGTCCTATATGTATAATCACTTTTTATGGAAGAGTGATTATACCAAAATTAATGAATCAAATACTTCGCTTAACTATTATTCCTCTGATATTGTTGAGTAGCACTGTGTCAGTGGGATTGCCAACAACTCCATCAGTTTTAGGTTTAACCAAGTCAGCAGATATGGCTGGTATGGATTTTGGGCGGCACTTTCAAGAATTAGGGGTTGAGGGTTCAATTATTATCTATGATCTGAAAAATGATCGCACTTTTGAACATAACCCAAAACGTAATTCAACCGCTTTTTTACCTGCATCCACTTTTAAGATTCTCAACTCGTTAATTGCTCTAGAAACTGGGGTGATTGTAGATGAAATTGCGGTTTTAACATGGGATGGGATAGAAAGAACTCTTCCTGAGTGGAACCGAGACTTGAATATGAAAGAAGCATTCAAGTTATCTGCTGTTTGGTTTTACCAGGTTCTCGCGCGTCGAGTTGGCTATGAGAGAATGCAAAAATGGGTGGCTAAAGCTGGATATGGGAATCAAAAGATTGGTAGTCAAAATGATGTTGATAAATTTTGGTTAGATGGAGAACTGCGAATTACTCCTCAAGAGCAAATTCAATTTATCCGTCGTCTCTATAATAATGACTTACCTTTCTCTGAGCGATCGCTTGCCATTGTCAAAGATATGATGATTAGGGAGCAAACTCCCGATTATACAATCAGGGCTAAAACAGGTTGGCTGGGGTTTGAAGACAAGGTAACACCGAAAATTGGCTGGTATGTGGGTTACGTGGAGCGGGACAAAGATGTTTACTTTTTTGCCACTAATATAGACATTCGTAATCAGAAAGATCCATCGGCTCGGCTGGAGTTAACACGCCGTTGTTTGCAAGAGTTGGGTGTGCTATAACCAGGAATGGCACTAGAAGTCGGGGAGCTTTGGGGCGATCGCCTGTACGGTGTTTAAACGCAAAGGTCGCTAAGTAGGCGCAAAGGTTCGCAAAGGTGTTTTTTGACAATATTTTATTTGGTTGGGTGGGATGTAAGAAACCAGGGGTTATGTGTTTGTTAGGCGATCGCCTGTACAATGTTTAAACGCAAAGGTCGCTAAGTACACGCAAAGGTTCGCAAAGGTGTTTGTTGGGAAGATGTTTTGGGGTAAGATCCCCGACTTCTCACATAATCATAGACACCCCACCATAATTTATCTAGAAGTCGGGGATCTGCTGGTGTCTCTAGGGGCGATCGCCCACTGCTTCGGGTCCAATTACTTTTTGATTCTGGTTTTCTTTGTCTTGTAGCTGTTGGTTTAATTTTAAGAGTTTCTCTAAAATGTCATTTTCAGTGGTAAATTTATAGGCTTCTATGACTAGTTTATCTAGTTGTTCATGGAGTTTAGATAGTTTACTACTAGGCTCGTTGTAGAATTTATTATATAATGTGGTGATTCCCCACTGTTTAGACTCCATTTGTTGAGTCCGATATTCGTGGAGTTCTACGGTTTTGGCTCGGATTTTTTCGACTATCTCCCCTGTTGCTGTCTGGGGAAAGGGAAAGGTTTCAAAGCAGGTGGTATTAGTGTAGCGAGTATCTCCCTT
>NZ_JANQDF010000036.1:0-8148 GCF_029891675.1 Anabaenopsis tanganyikae CS-531 | reverse complement strand
TTTAAATGGGGCGTACAATATATTAAGAAAAGCAGTCCTGAACGCTTTTGCAGACGGGATAGAGGGGTTAGGAGTAACTCCAATCAGGTTTACCCCTGGTAAAGTGACTTTGTAGATTTGTCTATAATTTCACAAACTCTTGACTACAATACTCCTGACGCTATAGGGGCTACAGCCATTACTCAGAGGATGTTTGGAAAGTATTAAACAGGTAATTTTTATCTTACGGAACAGGGAACAGGGAACACCGGAAGGATTGGGGAACACACCGAACACCGGAAGGATTGGGGAATGGGGAACCGAAACAATCAAATCCAATCCCCTCCCCTTACAAGGGCAGGGTTAGGGTGGGGTAAAACAATATTTGATACACTAATCATGACTTATCAAACATCCTCTCAGAGCTTTAACACCACTTTAAGCCAAAAATTAGATAACTTAGCACCCTATTTTAATATAGCAATCCTAAATGATTCATGAACAATTTCTGTTCCCTGTTCCCTGTTCGGTGTGTTCCCTTTCCTCACTGATAATTTCTCAACTCAAATAGGATTGCTATATTCATTTATTTTTAGTAGATAAGTTTGAGGCGCTGCAAGAACTGAGTAATGGTCAAAATGATGACGGGTGTAACGATTTCACCACTCCCCTAAGTGGCGTAATTAATCCAGTGTCTCCTGATGAATATTTCTTTTGGGATGACATTCATCCGATCCACTAAAGCTCATCAAGTAATTGCTGAAACCTTGATAAATCAAGTCCATGAGGGTATCTTTGCTGGTTTAATTGGCTATGGGGCGACATGAGAAAATGCTGACCCGTCATGGTTTGGGGTTTAAATTTCTGGCTTTGTAGAATAATTCTAGACTATGGCGATCGCCCACAAAACGCCAGTGCCAAGGTTCATAACTGACACCTTGGGGGTTATTTTCTCCAAAGGACAGTTCAAAACCAAAACGGGCTGCATTTGCTTCTAACCAGCGAAAAGCCCTGGTATTTTCAAAGTTGCTTTGGAGATTAGTAGCTGGTGCTGCGCCATCACCTATATCCACAGCATAGCCTGTATGATGTTCACTATGTCCAGGGGGCGCACTCAAAGCCGCCCTTTGGGCTGGGGTTTGATTACGCCTAGCACCAATAGCAAAAAATAACTGTTCCTGCTCTTCCACGGAGCGGAACCCAGAAATTGGCACTAAAATTACACCCTCACGTCGCGCCGCTTGAGCCATAGCCAGATACCTTTGAGCCGCTGCTGTTCGCAACCTAATGCGCCCATCGGCAGTAATTGCTAACAGTTCTGACTGCGGCGCTTCTGGGTATGTCAAATGACCTAAGAGGGCATCGACATTATTATCTTGACTATTGACAGAATCCCCAGGTTGTGCATCTACATTCTGAGGTGATGAGGAATCAACATCAGCCCTAGGTGAGATCACAAAGAACCACAAACCAGCAATTAAACCCACTAGAATAAACCCTGCGAGTCCCCCCATCACCAAAACTAGATTTTGCACAGGCGGTTTGGCTGTACTCTCAGGGACATCCCGTAAAGCCACGGGAATATCTTCACTAGGGTCGCCTGATAACTGATGGGCTTGTTTAGAAAACCGGGCTTTACTCAAGAGACATCTCCTGTTTTTGTGCAATATTTATCAAAAATTGTAGACTGGGGAGATAAACATCTTCAGTACCATTCATATCTATTATTCCAGGGCGCAATTTTGGGTAACCTCCTAGAACTATACTTTAAACTGGTGGGATTAGTCCTAGTAGGTTTTATCCTGGGACGCAAACTACCTCCTACGGTTCCTACTCGTGTCGGTCAAGGGCTATTTTGGGTAGGAGTCCCCATAAGTATTATTGCTTTTCTCCGCAAAGCCGACCTATCCGGACAGATTTGGATTGCTCCGGTTATCGCCCACTTAGCCATTTTTTTAGGGGCATTTTTGGCTTGGTGGGCGATGAAAGGTCAAGCCTATTTGACCAAAAACATCCACCACAAATCAACACAAGGTAGTTTACTCCTAGCTGCAATGGTTGGTAACACAGGTTACCTGGGTTTCCCCATCACTCTCGCATTATTAGGTCAGGAATACTTTGCCTGGGCTTTATTTTACGATATGTTGGGATCACTTTTTGGGGCCTATGGCTTTGGTATAGTATTAGCATCTCATTTTGGCGGTAATATCAGGAATTACGGGCAAATTACCCAGTCAATTGTCGTGAATCCTGCTCTGTGGAGTTTCGCCTTTGGCTTGCTATTTCGCCAAGTTACCCTCCCGGTCGTTTTTGAATATAGCCTAGAAATATTAGGTTGGATTGTAGTTAGTTTAACTTTAGTGTTAATTGGCATGAGGCTATCTCGCCTAAATTCTTGGCACAGGCTACCGGATGCGGGTATCAGCTTAACTATTAAAATGTTAATTGTTCCCTTATTGATTGGTAGCACCTTGCCACTCTGGGGGGTGACTGGTAAAGCCGCACAAGTAATTTTACTACAAATGGCTATGCCTCCAGCATTTGCCACATTAATAATTGCCGAAACTTTTAATCTTGACCGTGATCTGGCGGTGACTTCTTTAGCACTGGGGTGTATACTACTACTAGTTACTCTCCCCATTTGGCTGTGGCTGTTTTGATTGATATCTGCTCCTACTGATTAACCAGACATGAATCAAGAAAGTAATCATAAATCTATAGACTCACAGCCTAGGTTATCGGCTCGGTTGCTCGAACTAGCTCAATTATTTCTCAAGCTTGGTTTGACTGGCTTTGGTGGCCCCCAAGCTCATATTGCCATGATTCATGATGAGTCTGTGGTGCAGCGGGGTTGGTTTACCGAGGAGGAATTTTTAGCCGGGGTCGCGGTTTGTGAAATGTTACCAGGTCCGGCTTCTACCCAGATGGGAATTTATACCGGATACCTGCGGGGGGGAATTTTGGGGGCTTTGGTGGCGGGGATTTGTTTTATTCTCCCCGCTTTTGTGATTGTCCTGATCCTGTCTTGGGCTTATTTTCGGTTTCAGGGTATACCACAGATTGAAAATTTGTTTCTGGGAATTACCCCGGTGGTGATTGCGATTATTTTCGGCTTTTGCTGGAAGTTAGCCAAACGAGCTATTACTGATTATCCAGGTATTGCGATCGCCATCACGGTTTTTGTGGTTACTGTACTATTTCCCCTCAATGTATTGTGGCAATTCTTGTTAGCGGGGATGGTAGGCTTAGTTATTTACCCCCCCGCTTCCACTGCTTGGCTAGTTCCCCTTGTACCCCTGATGCAGATGTTACCCCACACCATGGCAATGGTAACTAGTAAAACCCTAACATTATCCAGCTTTTGGGGACTAGAACGGATTCAAGAGTATTATTTAACCCTAACAATATTCTTCTTGAAGGTGGGTAGTTTTATCTTTGGCGGTGGGTTAGTAATTATCCCCCTCCTGGAGTTAGAAGTAGTTAATCAATTTCATTGGTTAACCCCCAGGGAATTTATCGACGGTGTTGCTATTGGCGAATTTACTCCCGGTCCTGTAGTCATTACCGCCGCATTCATTGGTTATAAGGTGGCTGGGGCTTTGGGGGCTTTAATATCTTGTGTAGCAATTTTTACGCCATCCTTCCTATTCATTATGGGGGCTGCACCCCTGTTAGTACGCATTCGTCAAAACCCCTGGATTCGCAGCTTTTTGCGCGGGGTAACCCCTGCGGTTCTAGGAGCGATCGCATCTGCAGCCATTCCCCTGGCAAAAACAGCCATAATTCAAGATACCCCGGTTCGCTCCGTGTTCGCGTTGATAGTCGCCATTTTAGCTTTAATTGCCCTAGTCCGCTTCCGCCGTCCCACATGGCAATTAGTCCCTACTGGGGCCATCCTGGGCTTGATGGCTGGGGCTATAATTTAATATTACCGGCAGTTTGAGTAATTTTACTGTTTATTTCTGCCGGTGTGATATGTTCATAATGTTCAAATGGTTGATGAATCCAGGGGTTATCGGGCAGATAATCAACGTAATAATCAGGTTGGAAACCAGAACAGGCTTTATACCAAATTACAGCCGTGCGAATTTCCACAACATTAAAATTACTAGTTTCCTTCAGCCAAGGTATAGTTTCCTCAAGGGTGATTCCCGAATCTACCAAGTCATCAACTAGGAGAATCTGGGAACCTAATTTTTCCGTAGTCATCGTTATATGACGAGCCAGAGTTAAATTACCCCTTTCCTGCTTCCCAGAACCACTGTAAGATGATGTAGCTAAAATTGCCAAAGGCTGCTGATATATCCGGGAAATAATATCCCCCACTCGCAGTCCCCCCCTAGCAAGACAAACAATCTGGTTAAATTCCCAACCTGATTGATAAATTTGGGCCGCTAGGCGCTCAATTTTTTGGTAATAATCTGACCAAGAAATGTAAAGGTCTGACATAAAGGCGGTGATGTTTAGGTGATACTGAAGCAAGTATAAATCAAGTATAAATTTTATATTTTAGTATGAGCATGAATGATTCTGTTGATGAATACCCCCCAATTAACCCCGAAAATCAAAAGCTGGATCTAAAAACTAAGCTAGCTTATGGCGCTGGAGATTTAGGGACAGCAGTTACTGGTAATATTTCTATATTTTTTCTCCTGGTTTTTTTTACCAATGTTGCGGGGATTCCCGCCGGGTTAGCTGGTAGTATTTTAATGATTGGTAAAGTTTGGGATGCCATCAACGATCCCATGATCGGCGTGTTATCCGACAGAACTAAATCCCGTCGCTGGGGTCGTCGTCTCCCTTGGTTAGTCTATGGGGCTATTCCCTTTGGGATGATTTTTTTATTACAGTGGATTGTACCACGTTTTACTACAGACCCCACTACTAATATTTGGCCTTTATTTTGGTATTATGTTGTAATTGGGTTAATCTCCCAAGTATTTTTTACCGTTGTTGGTTTGCCCTATGCGGCAATGACCCCAGAACTGACTCAAGATTATGATGAACGTACTACCTTGAATAGCTTTCGCTTCGGGTTCTCTATTGGTGGTAGTATTTTGTCTTTGCTCCTAGCACAAATTATTTTTTCTACTATTAGCGATCGCGAACAACAATACTTGATTTTAGCCGCAGTGTGTGCGGTAATTTCCGTTTCCGGGTTATATATATGTGCTTTTGGAGTCCGTCACCGCGTCTTAGCTTTTGAAAATCAACGCCACCAAGGACAACAACCCGTATCTATACCCTTCTTAGCACAACTAAAAATCGTCTTTAATAATCGACCCTATCTATTTGTGATTGGGATTTATCTTTGTTCTTGGCTAGCAGTACAAATCACAGCCACCACCATACCTTATTTCGTCGTCAACTACATGGGTCTGAAAGACTCCGATATTCCCACCACCATGATTGCAGTCCAGGGAACAGCTTTACTCATGTTATTTGTCTGGGGTGGTTTGAGTAAAAAAATCGGCAGAAAAGTAGTTTATTTTCTGGGTATGAGTTTATGGATATTAGCCGCAGGGGGTTTATTCTTTTTACAACCCGGACAGGTAGGTTTAATGTATTTTATGGCCGTCATGGCTGGTTGTGGGGTATCCACAGCTTATCTGATTCCCTGGTCACTAATTCCAGATGTGATTGAGTTAGATGAACTGCAAACAGGACAACGCAGAGAAGGTATTTTTTATGGCTTTATGGTGTTACTGCAAAAATTAGGTTTAGCTCTGGGAATATTTTTAGTGGGTAACGCCTTAGAAGCATCTGGTTTTCAAGCAGCTATACCCGGAGAAACCACCCTACCCATACAACCAGACTCAGCATTATTAGCCATCCGCTTCGCCGTAGGTCCACTACCAACAATTTTCTTGATTTCTGGCTTGTTTCTGATCTATTTTTACCCAATCAATCGGGAGATTTACGCACAGATGATGATGAATTTGCAAGCACGTCGGGAAAAGAGCAACAGTTAAATTGATTAGGGTTGGTAAAGAACAAAAAATCAACTATTATAGCTGGATATTGCTATATTTAGATTTTAAATGACTTTCAATATTCTATGACCAAAGTTACATCCCAAGAAATTGCCCTGTTTCGTTCTCAGTTAGCTGATGATTCCAGTGCGATGGAAGCCCTAGACTTGATTGAAGATTGTGATGGAGACTTAGAAGATGCTGCGATGAGCTTGGCTATCCGAGCAGGACAAGAACCAGGAATCACTAACTCTGAGTGGTTAGATGCTATGGCCAGAAAATGGCGATCGCTAATTTGTCAACAGGAATACCGCGAAGATTTGTTAAGTAGCTCTGTGGTCAGGATCATGGAACGTCTCAAAAAAATGCCCAGTTTTCCTGAGAGTTTGGCTACACCAGTTCTGATATATGTTCTCAAGCAAGGTGTCACAGATTTTTGCGCCCCTATGGATACACCAACCCCGCCACAATGGAATAATGGTAATATGTCCTGAATCTCTCAACTTAGGAGCTTAATTGTGGCAGCACTGATACTCTATAATTAGAACATAAAAACTTTTATCAAACCATTATTATTGCTTCCATGAATTACCTTATTGCTGTATTACCAGACCGCATTCAAGCCGAAGCCGCTTACTTAGCTCTAGAAGCAGAAGGTATACAAAGCACTATTCTGGGTAGGGGTTATAAAACCGCTGATGAGTTTGGCTTGGTTGACCCCAAAGAGCAAGCGCAAAAGCAAGCTAGGCTGATGTCATACTGGTTAATACCATTTGGTTTTTTTGCAGGTTTTACCTTTAGTTTAATTACAGGTTTAGATACTTTCCCTTGGGCCGGGGAAATTGGTAACCACGTCCTTGGGGGACTGTTAGGCGCTGTGGGTGGCGCTATGGGTAGCGTGTTTGTCGGTGGTGGTGTTGGGTTACTCCTCAGTGGTGATGCTTTACCCTACCGCAATCGTTTAGATATGGGTAAATACATAGTTGTGGCTCAGGTGTCTGAGGCTATTAGCCGCCAAGCAACCAGGATTTTACGGAAATTTGACCCGGAAAATATCCAGGGGTATGCTGATACATCTGGCACTTAGAAATTAACTATGCAAAATTTTCAAACAAAAAGATTTGAAACCTTACCATAAATTTTACCATTCACATCATGTTACCCAGAGAAGAACTGTTAAAGGGTGTAGAAAATCGTGATACTATCGCCCGTGTGATTGATCAGGCTGAACAAGCTATTAAAACTTGGGAAGTGGTTTTAACTGATTTTTTGTCACCGCCAGAATTAGCAGAAATTAACCGCGTATTTAGTCGGTTAACAGATGTACAATTAGTAGGTTGGGGAGGTTATCCCCAAGCAGAACGCCAAAGAATGGCGATCGCTCGCTCAGAACTTCCTTTAGATCAATCTCAAGTTGACCTTGTAGCTTTAGAAATTGCTGGTAATTTTCTGTTTGATACCGCTACCCACCGGGACTTTTTAGGCGCAATGTTGGGAACCGGTATAGTCCGGGAAAAAACCGGGGATATTATTGTACTCGGAGAACGGGGAGCCCAAGCAATTGTTATACCAGAGTTGGCAGAATTTTTACAAATGAATCTGCAACAGGTGCGCTCGGTTCCGGTGAAAACTCAAGTGATTGATCTCACGGAGTTAAAAGTTAGGGAACCTAAAAAGAAAGAACTAACTAGCGTCGAAGCTTCCCTGCGATTAGATGCGATCGCCTCCGCTGGTTTTGGAATGTCCCGCAGTAAAATGGTCACTTTTATTGAGAGTGGTGATGTCCGCGTTAATTGGAAAGACGTTAATCAAGCTAGTTCTCAGGTGAAATCAGGGGACTTAATCGCTATTCGCGGTAAGGGACGTTTAGAAGTAGGGGAAATTGCTGTAACCAAAAAAGAGCGTTATCGAGTCCAATTAACCAGATATATGTAACAGATCCCCGACTTCTTCCATAACCTAGGGACTTATTGAATATTACAGATCCCCGACTTCTTCCATAACCTAGGGACTTATTAAATATTTGGGAGAGAAGTCGGGGATCTTGCACCCCTCCCAGATCCCCGACTTCTTCCATAACCTAGGGACTTATTAAATATTTGCGAGACAAGTCCGGGATCTTGCACCCCCTCCCAGATACCGTCAGAGCGATCTGCTTGCAGCAGCGCTTCGCTATCGCCTTTAACTGCTCTCAAGA